>CAZPHZ010000088.1:1662-10489 GCA_964586035.1 uncultured Saprospiraceae bacterium | reverse complement strand
CAATCGCCGCAATCGAAGCGATGCACACTGATGAAGCGAACACAAATCGCTGGAACAAATTAATGCGGGCACGCTCCGCTGAAATGAACGCCAGCCCGCGCGGTCGCTACTTCATCGCTAAATATGGCGATCCTATTAACCAACAAAAAAATATAAAAAAAACTGGTTAAGGGGTTGACACAGTCGCTCCGTTCTGGCATTATCTAATCATCGAAACAAACCAAGGAATTCAAATGTTAAAGACAATTACCACCAACACCTTCAAAGGCCCAACGGCTACCACTCTCGAATTGGTTAAACACAACGTCGGAAACCCGAACGAATGGTGGGCCATCCTATACATCGACCAAGATGGTCAAACGCTCAAAAATAAATGGGGCGGATACCATTGCCGCAACGCTGGCAAGCCAGCATACATTAACAACATCTGGAAGGGATTTTAAAATGGGAACCAACGAAGCCACTCGCAACATGACACGCGATCAAATCCAATCGGTCGACGCTCTCATGTTTCACTGGAACCAAGCCAACCCCAACGCCATGCATGGCGAATGGGAACAGGCATGGGTTGCCACCGCTCGCACCTTGGGGTTTGTCCAATGAACGCGATCACGGGAACCATACTAATCGCGGGCGCGCTTCTAGGTTCCATCCTTGTCGGATGGACAGGATTTGCGACCGTAATCGCTGTTGCCGTTGTTATCGGTGCCGCTGCAATTCCTTTTATCAATCGCTAATCAAACTGGAGAAAAAATGTCAGATTCATATTACGCAATGATCGCCGCGAAAGAGCAGGCCAAAGCCGACGGCAAGGATTGGGACCGCATAGGCGTTGCCGAGCAGGACACCTACACCAACGCCGAAATGAGCAAGGCTGGATACCAGCGCGGTGACTACATGGGTGCGGGTGCCTATCGCTGGACCCGCTAACCCGCTGGACCCGCTACCCGCTAACCCATTGATATCATTGAGAAAAATCGGGGGCCGGCCCCTGCTAACTCATTGATATATAAGGGTTTTTCAGGGTGGACGCGCCGGCCAGTTGAGAATGATTCTCATGTGCAACGTCACCACGTATGGCGAGAGAACAAAACGTGAACACGAGTCAGGCCGGCCGCGAAATATTATTACCCAAACAGGCTAAACATAACAATAATATAACACACTTTTTTTGCCCCCGACCATTGACATTCGGCCTTGCAATGCTTATATTTACATTATCGGAACAAGGAATAAACCAATGAAACACTACATAGCAAAAGCAACCCGCGCCGCAGTCTACAAAGAATACAACAACACTTGCGCCGCGTGTGGATGTGCAGACCGTCGCGCCCTACAGATCGACCATGCCACCAGCCGCAAACATAACGGCAGTGATGAGATCGAAAATTTACAGGTGCTTTGCTATGTATGCAACACACAGATCAAGCGCGAACATAACACGCCGAAAATGAAGCCGCGCCGCGCCGAATACGATTGCAGAAAATGGGAAGCTGGACGCCGCGCATTCCAACGCCAGATATCAGGAGACAGAAAATAATGGCTAAAACACCAATGCAGAAGCTAATCGAATTTGACGCCTTGCGCGTATTCCTTGGAAAAACTCCGATATTCGATCAGAACAAGCCGTGTGACAAAAATACCACACAAACGAAAAAAAGTGAACCAAAGGCAAATTAGCTATAGACATGATTCGTTAATTGCTTTATAATACCCTTATTAAATCGATGGAAGGACATCACATGACACGCAAACATTTTCAGATTATCGCAGACGCCTTGTTCCAAGCCAACGCGACCATTGACCAAGTTAAGGTGATGGCTGACAATTTGGCTCAGACCAATCCGCGCTTTGACCGCGACAAGTTTATCCTTGCCGCAATGAATTGGGAGTAATCGCCATGACCAAAAAAGAGCGCGAATGGCTACAGGTCAAATGGAAAGAGGCAGACCAAGCCGCACGCAAAGCATGGGCCGTGTATAAAAACAAACCCAGCAAGGCGAACAAAAAAGCCGCGTTTGCCGCGTATGATCGGGCAGACAATTTAATTGAGCAAATCGTAGGGGAAAAAATATGAACCAGCAACAAGCCAACGCATTATGGGCGCACGCTCGCAGATTAGAAGCCGCGTCTAAAGCCGAGAAGGATTTGACCAAGGCGGGCGAGCTAACACTTGAAGCCGTGGAATGGTTCGGCAAATGGCAAGCCGTAGCAAGGGGAGAAAAAATCGATGCGTGATATTTTGCAAGATATGATGCGCCACCCTTTCCGCACGTTGGGCGAATTTCTGGCGATGTTCTCAATATTCGCGCTCGGATACGTCGCGCTGGTGATGTTCGGTTAAGGCCGAAAAAGCCTTTAAAATCAATGACTTAGGCCGGAGCGGCCGGGTGCCCATAAGTCATTGATTTATAAGGATAAATCGCGCCATTGGCGCCAGTGCTAAGTCGAAAATCAATGTAAGTAATCTAGCGCCAGTGCAAAGTCAATGAATAATAGTGGAAAGTCAATGGGTTAGTATGTACCCGGCCCGCCGCCGCTAAGTCATTGATTTATAAGGGTTTTTTCACCCAGGACGAAATAATGTTTCAAGAATCACCTAAACAACGAAAGAAAATAAATTTTTTATCCTTATAAATCAATAAGTTAGAATTCAATTTATTTTTGTACACCCCTTGAAATATGACCTTACAATCCCCATATATATAGTATGATAAAGAACATTGTAATTTTCGACCTAGACCAGACGGTTATCGACAGTTCCCATCGGAACCCAAATAACCCAGACGGAACCATCAATCTTGAGCAGTATTTCAAGCTAAGAACCCGCAAGAATATATTTCGGGATAAGTTGCTACCACTAGCCAAAGTATTCAAGCAGTTGAAAACCGAAGGTAACTATATCATAGTAGCAACGGCTAGAAATATCGATCACGACGATGTGGATTTTCTAAAGTCCAAAGGCTTAGAACCTAACATGATTTTAAGCAGAAAATGGATAGTAGAAAATTCGGTCCCAGATGCGGAACTGAAGGCTAGAAAATTAAAGTCGCTTTTCAACCTAAAGCAGTTCCGAGATGTTCCTAAGTTCATGTTCGATGATGCGCCAAAGGTTATCGCAAAAATGAGAGAAATCGGAATTGTGACCCTAAACGCAGTCAAAACGAACAAAAAACTGGATGTGGTAAAATTACAACACTTAGTAACAAAATGAACGGAAGGCGCATTTTATAGTTGACAATCTAAGGATTTTTGTGGTAAAATCCTTGTAACAAATCGGGAGAGCCTACTGGAACCACAAGGTTAGGTTTAAGAGACACTGAATAGCTTTCCCACTTTTTTCGGAGATTAAAGATATGACCAACGGCGAAAACATCATAGACCAAATCACTTCCAACGATGTGCAATTTTTAACTGAGACGGAATGTCGTGATGTCTTAGGTATTCTTGCTATGCGGCAGGATATACTTAGCGACCGTGAGGTGGCAATTCTAGAAGCCTGTGAGGATCAGGTGTACGAATTGGAATTCGGCGATCAGTCGGACTACTGGAATGATGTAGCCTCCGACGGAGAGGTTGACGCTAATACTCTCGCGTCAGCGGGTTGGGGAACTGATGAGGATTATGGAGGGAGTAACGAGCAATGGTAGACTTAGCTAATCTCGAAAATTTAGACGGTGCGGAATGGGTGCGCGTGTTTACTTCTGTAGAAGGTGACGAGCGCGTCTATGCGTGGTTCGGTGGGTGTCAAGTGTCGATCCTCGACGCTGAACTAAACGAAATTGATGTATTCAATCTCGACCTTCAACAGTTAGGTGAAAAGGAAAAAAACTTACAATTGAGGGTAGATCGACAAATTGAAATCCACGAAGACGATCGCTTCGCGGATGAAGATCACACGGATGATATATTCTACTCCCATGAGTGGGATACGGGCGAAGATTTGGAAAGGCAAACAAATGGTAATGCTCCCTGAAGATATGGATATCCCCTTTATACGAAGGGATATTAACGATCCAGCAAACGTGCGCTGGCTGTTGCGAAATTTATGGGTGCGCAACAGTCGCCATCCGGAATTCAACGTGGTGGTGTGCATGTTGAAGGAATTGGCAAAGAAATCAACGGCTTAGTCGGCGGCCGGGGGCCGACTAAGTAATTGATTTATAAAGGTTATGTGTGTGAGAAAGTTATTGACATTTTCCGATCTTTCCTATATAATGCTTTCATAAATCAAGAGAAGGGTGCGCTCCGAATACTAATCACATAATGGTGGGTACGGATCGGAACAAAGTTCACCCTTCGCTTTTGTGGGAAGTCTGGAGAGTTTATGTCGTGGAAGCTACACGAAGCGGCAGCGGGAGGTGTAGTCCCGTAATGGCAGGTTCGATTCCTGCCCTTCCCAGCTACTCTTTCAGCGCCAGTGCAAAAACTAAGTAATAAGTCAATGGGTTTTCAAAGGTTTAGGAGAGGCCCGGGGGCCGACTAAGTCCTTGATCTATAAGAGAAAGATTGTTCACTTTTTTATTGACATTTGCGCTTTTATCATGTATAATCATTTTAACAATTGAGAAACAAGGAATTCAGACATGAGCCGATACACCGAAACCGTTGAGACACAAGGCACCGAATTTACAGTTGCCTATGGGCATGATCATGCTATTGGGTATTTTGCCCAAGTATATCATACGTCACAACACGAGCCTATCGTCGACCAAGACGAAGTATTCGGTAAAACTACCGTAATGCACGATCCAGATGCAGAATTGATAGCTGTAGCTACCAAACTACTGGATTCTGTTTTTGCTGACATTCGTTCAGGTGTAAAACCTACAGAGCGAATGGATCGTGATCCAGAAAATCATCTGGGTGCGCGATTAGCGGCTCAGATGATGCCTACCAGAGGTAATGCATAGGAACTCTAGTAGGAAGTAAGAAACCTATGAAGTAGCGATAACGCTGCGTTTAACCAAAGGAGCAAAAAACAGACGTCGTTTCAAGGGAGCCACAGAGTTAACGTGTTGGCTCCCTTGTTTTTGCGCCAGTACGAAACCTAAGTTAAAAAGCTAAAGGTTTTCAAGAGTTTAACTAACTCCGGGGCCGCCGCTAAGTCATTGATTTATAAGGGTTTTTTATTGAAAAAAGTGCTTGACATTTTAGATTTACTCATGTATTATACGGACATGATGAAGAAAAGAGATAAACCACTTTTGAAACACCGTGATCCTACTTGGCAATTTCGCAAAGCCTTGGGACATAAAATCGTGCGCTCAAAAAAGGTATATTCTCGGAAAGGGAAATCCAAATGGCTCTCTTAGACTTGCCTGAATGGGTACGAGACAACTCGCACGGTCATGTGCGTCGCGCTCGCTTCAAAGATAAATTAAATTTTGTTTGTAACGTAATAATGGGGAATGATTCCATGCCAAAAAAAGAAAACTACACCGAAGATATGACTGCGATTGCGATCACAGATTATCAATCAGGTGTTCCTATCGAACAGATAGCTGTCGCAATCGACAAAAGTGTCCGTAGTGTACGCTCTAAGTTGGTGCGTGAAGGTGTGTATGTCGCACAAGAAAAACCCAAAGGTTCTAAGAAAACTGGGCCAAGTAAAAAGGAACTTTTACTTGAGTTGGAACGAGTTGCTCCATTCCCTGTTGAGGGTTTCCAAGGTGCTACTAAGGAAGCAATCAATCATCTTTTGAATACCTATGTTGAGAAGGAAAAAGATCATGGCTAAACTTTGGACATCCAGTGTTCGCGTTGAAAAGGCTCCCAAGAAAACTTGTATTGGTGGAAATCATACTAGGATCAAGACATCCTCTATGAATAAAAGTCGTCGAATATCTTATAAAAAATATCGAGGTCAAGGTCGATGACGGAAGGTGAAGCCAAAGGCTGGGAAGATTGGCAAGACTACGGAGGAGAGGGATAAAACCCTTTCCTTTCAATAGGTTAGCTGGCCCCCGGGGGCCGCTAAGTCATTGATTTATAAGGAAACTTTCTTTCATTTAATTGTAAATAATGCTTGACATTTTCGATTGTTTTGTGCTATATTACACATACTGAAACGATCCAAAAGGAAAAGGAAAGAAATGCCTTATATTGTTGAGACTGCGAGGGAACTACTAGATGATGGCGGATTACCAGATAACGCTGGTGAAATGAACTATGTCATCAGCACTTTGATTGACGACTACTTGCAAGAGTATGGCAAGAACTACGCCAATATAAACGAAGTAATTGGCGTACTTGAGTGTGCTAAACTTGAGTTGTATCGAAGGATTGCGGCACCTTACGAAGATGAAAAAATCGAAACAAACGGAGATGTTTATGACGTTATCAAAATCGCCTAAGATTTATTCAGCCAGTAAAATTTGGCACGCAAGCAAGTGGTTAGAAGCGCGAGACAAAATGGGATATAATGTTATCTCTGGATGGATCGACGTGCCATGCGGAACTCCAGAAAATCCAACAGGTGCAAAACTTCTGTCGCCAACAGAAAAAAAGCAACTATGGGTAGACTGTGCTAGGGAAGTAACGGAAGCGGATATGCTGATTGCTTACGCAGAGGAAGGCGACAAGCAACGAGGTGTGCTAGTAGAGATTGGTGGCGCACTTTCAGCAGGGACGCCAGTTTACCTTATAGGAAACTGTAAGAGTTTTGAGAGTAATCCGTTCAGCGATGCGGCATATTGCCATCATCCTCTTTTTATGAAACTCCCAACGAGTGATTGGAAAAAAGGTTACATGATGGCAATGACAGCATACAGGGATTGTGAGATTGCAATTTTGAAAGAAAAGGCATTATCACATTATACTTATGCTATGCACTTGGCTGATAACTTTGAGGAGAAATATGGTGAACTCGATCTCGAAAATGCCTAAACCTCCGTTTCAAGTAAAGAAATATTCAGCGGGTCGCACCGCTGGATATTTCACCTTGGTGGATACTAGGACAAACAGTATAATCGACTTTGCAGACCCAGAGATTCAAGACGCGGATTGGTTATACAGCGAACGAAACCGATTGAATACTAATTGGTTTTCCAAAAAATATGGTATATATTAAGAGAGGACAAAATGCTTGCTACTAAACCCAAATTGGAACATAAACTAGACAACATTAACCATATCATGGAATTGGTTAGAACTGTCGTGCCGATTGCGATCCTAATTTTACAGGTAATTATTCTGGTAAAACTCACCTAAAACCTAGTAAAATCAAGGATTTAGCGGGCGGCCGGCCCGCCGTAAGTCATTGATT
This sequence comes from uncultured Saprospiraceae bacterium, assembly GCA_964586035.1. Taxonomy (GTDB): domain Bacteria; phylum Bacteroidota; class Bacteroidia; order Chitinophagales; family Saprospiraceae; genus UBA6168. The sequence continues at coordinate 3,222 of CAZPHZ010000088.1, read as the reverse complement.
TCATTGGGTTTTTTATTGTAAAAAGTTCTTGACATTTTCGATTGCTTCATGTAATATACACAAACTGACACGTTGAAACAAGAAAGAACTGATATGTGGTATAAAAACTTAGCACGCTGGATTGAAAAGCGTGGTGGAATGAGGGAGCTTTATCGCAAAGGCGAAAACGGCGAACCTCGATTATATATGAGGCGGTTCTACTTGGTTAAATCCAAGTATTTTGAACTAATGCTTCACCAATTTTTTATGAGTGATGCAAAAGATGTACATGACCACCCTTGGGCCTCGTTTGGGTGTATCCTTGAGACAGGATATATGGAACATCTCGGAGACAATGAAAAGTCCGTCCGTCGAATAGCGGGTGATGTAAGTTGTCGAGGTGCTAAAGACTTTCATAGGGTAGAACTTTTAGAAGGAACTGAAGGCAAAGTATGGACGTTGTTTGGAACACTAAGGCGAACAAGAAATTGGGGTTTCCTAGTTAATAAACAATGGGTTTCATTTGATGAATACTTTAAGTCAAATGGAACATACGAAGTCCAGAGTTTACCAGAACAGTATTCGGGTGTACTATTTCCTAAAAAGGTGCCAGCATGAAACTAATAGAGCAAGCAAGACAGGCAAGACAAACGGCATTTGCACCGTATTCTGGTTATACAGTAGGTGCGGCTGTTTTAGGTGACAATGATAAAATATATCTTGGCGCAAACGTCGAAGTTGCTTGTTCTAGCGTGGGTGTGTGTGCTGAACGTATAGCAATAGCAAATTGTGTTATGGATGGCGCAACACCCAAGCATTTAGCGATTATCGCAGATTGCGATAATCCTATTACACCATGCGGAACGTGCCGCCAATTTATGCTAGAATTTTCACCTCTCAAGGTGACGTTAGCTAACTTGGATGGCAAACGCAAATCGACAACAGCTAACAAGTTGTTGCCACTGAAATTTGAAAGGCGTAGACTATGAACGGATTAGTCCGTAAGGAAAAGCTGAAGCAGGAACGCATTATTAGGCATCTATGGCTGAAAATGAACCATGTTGGGCGTGATGAGCAGAAAAGACTTGACAAACGCATACAACATCATGTAAAATGCTTAGAACGATGCAAACAACAGGAAAGGGTTGCATAATGAAACCAACCGTATTTTTTGTAATCGACACCGAAACGTGTCGCTACGATGGGATGGTATTCGATTTGGGTTGGAAAGCCATTGACCGCAAAGGTCGAGAATATTCCCAAGGCTCTTATTTGTGTGCAGATGTTCTGCAAACGGATACGCCATACTACAGAAAAAAGATTGCACAATATTGGTTCAAAGCCAATAAGTCGATCACGCCAGTAAATTTTGCGACAGCGCGGAATATCTTCAATCAAGAGGTTTCACGCTTGCAAAATAAAGGGCATAGAGTTGTGGTGTGCGCTTACAATGCCGCTTTTGATATGCGTGTTTTAGATAAGACCACGCAAGAAATGGTAGGCAAGCGTTCTAAGTTTGTCAAATCTCGTCGTGTAGACTGGTTAGACATCTGGCTGTTTTGGGCGCAGAGTTGCCCACAA
>CAZPHZ010000088.1:0-1562 GCA_964586035.1 uncultured Saprospiraceae bacterium | reverse complement strand
CGCCGCCACCTTATAAGCCGAGCCGCTGGTGGATTAAAATAAAAATTTGGGTAAAATCCCTTAAAAATCAATAATTTGCGAGCGGGCCGGGGGGCCGCTAAGCCATTGAAATCATTAGGTTTTTAGTTGAATAAAGTTCTTGACATTTTGGATTGTCTCATGTATTATACAAACATCATTGAGGAGCGAGAAATGTTCAAACCCAATACCGTACTCATTTCAGTCAGTGGAAAATTCGCAGTCGAGATTAAATTCGCAAATGCGGATGGAACCTATACGACTATGGAATATGACGTGACAGGTAATGGGTGGAAGCCTAGGTGTGGCAATTATATCACATCAAAGGAAAAAATCGTTTCTATCCTCAATGAAACCTTGACATTTTCCGATTGAGTGTATATAATACATTCAACATCAACCTTCAGCACATGAAAGGACAACATATGGCTGAACTCGCAACCGCTACCAAAAAGGTAGCTAATTATACTGATGAAATGGTGGAAACCGCCATCAGTATGTATCAAGACCTTGGCAACGAGGGACTTGATAAAATCGCGGAAGCGATTGGTAAGAACGTGCGTTCTGTACGTTCTAAACTCGTCCGAGAGGGCGTGTATGTGGCTCCCGAAAAGGGACCATCTTCCAAGCGGGAAGGTCCGACTAAGAAGGAATTGCTCCTTCAGTTGGAGACTGTCGCACCCTTTGAAGTCAATGGCTTCATGGGCGCAACGAAAGACGCAATCGGTTCGCTGATTGCTCATTTCGAGACAAGCGACAGCAAATAACGCTTGACAAATAGGGGATAGTGTGCTACACTGTCCCCTATAATTGCTTATAACGAGAGGCCAATGCGATGAAACGACTAGATAAAAAATGCTTAAAGACCACAGGAAAATGGGCTTTTCGTGCATATATCGCGTGGTCAATTTGTGCTGACATTATTTTAATCGCTGGAATGATAGCTTTGCTATTTGGTGATATACGAATTGTTTTTTAAGAGGTGAAAATGGAACCAACAGGAAAATGTAAGATTTGCACGATCAATCTATGGGCTGATAATCGTCCTATGGTTATGCCATGCGGTGTCAATAATTGTCCTTACGAGAGCGAGGCACAGCAAGCCGCAATCCAATACGAACATGAACGCTCGTTTTCGGGAAGCGGATTGGCGCAAGCTATAGAGGATATGACCTAATGAGACAGGCAGGTTTTAAGCCTAAAAGCCACTCAAGCGGTGTGTATTGGGTGAGAGCCAGCTCTAAATCTGGCGGAAAAAAGAAAAGCGGTGCCAAGGACAAAAAAGAGGTCGAGCGCGAAATTGAACCAACTTGGCTAGACAAAGATGGCGACGGTCATATTAGTTGGGATGAATGGGCGCAACCGTTTGCCGTTGGGATCGGGATTGTAATTGCAGTCGGATTTCTGTTTGCGCTGGAATTAGGCTGGATTTCCCTTTCATAGAGGTGAAGTGTTTTCGGCGGCACAGCTGGCTCCAACCCAGCAGGACAGGGGTCGACTCCTTGCACCTCTGCCAAAACCCAATAGAATCAATGGGAGCAATC
>CAZPHZ010000087.1:0-10492 GCA_964586035.1 uncultured Saprospiraceae bacterium | reverse complement strand
GGAAATACTGCTCAAACCGGAGAATTTTTTCCATAAAATTGGTGCATGGCTCGGCATGCAGGACATTGACTTTGTCGAACACCCGGAGTTTTCGAAAAAATTCCTGTTGCAAGGCGAGGATGAGCAGCGCATCCGTCTCACCATGAACGAGGATATCATGCGGTTTTTTCTCGTTGAAAAAAAATGGTGCATGGAAAGCATCGGCTACTATCTCGTTTTCTACAGAGCTGGTAAGCTGGTTGAACCGGCGCACATCAAATCCCTCTTTGAGAAGGGAATGGCGCTTTATACCCATCTGAAAACTGGAAAAGAATAAGAGCTTGTTTTGAGTTGGGCAGGTTTAAAACTAAACTTTCTAAACCTCCTCAACCTGCTAAACTTCGCAAACCCATGTGTACGGTCACCTACATCCCACAACCCGGCGGCAACTTCATCCTCACTTCCAACCGGGATGAAAACGCTGCCCGCTCGCCACAGCACCTCACACTGGCGGAGCAAAATGGTGTGCAGATGATATTTCCGAGGGATACCACCGCCGGCGGCTCGTGGATAGCCGCTTCCGGTGACAACCGGGTGGTCTGTCTGCTCAATGGCGCATTTGCGAAACACCGCCACGAGCCTCCGTACAAAAAGAGCCGCGGCATCATGGTGATGGAATTTTTTACCCACCTCTCCTCCCAGGTTTTTTTTGAAAAATACGACTTCGAAGGCATGGAACCTTTCACGCTCGTGGTGGTGGACAACGGCACTCTGTTCGAACTGCGATGGGACGGGAATAAAGCCCACGTAAAACCTTTGGATGCCACCGGCAAATACATCTGGTCGTCGGCCACGCTGTACCCACCGGAGGTTCAGGTGCGGCGCAACGGCTGGTTCACCGATTGGCTCAACGGCCGCCGGGATTTCAGCCTCGATGCCATCGGTGAATTTCACCGCTCCGGCGGTGCGGGGGATACCTGGAATGGCTTCGTGATGAACCGCCACGGAAAGGTGCAAACGGTGAGCATCACCCACGTGGTGAAAACCTCCGGCGGAATTGAGATGATTTACAACGACCTGTTGCGCCAAACCGTAAAACGCGGCGAAATACCATTGCGACGGCCCTCTTCAATCGAGTAATTTTTCTTCCAAAATGAGCGCCTTCAGCGCCGCCGCCACTTTGCGGTGACCCGAAGCCCTGATATGGTCGTCTAGCACGAAATAATCGGCCGGAGTGAGCAGTTTGGCCAACGGCAGAAAATACACCCCTTCCAACGGCTGCGCTGCAAACATATCCTCCATGCCTGCCTCTTCCTTCTGCCGGTCAATGGGCGCCATAGTGCAAACCACGATGTTTCCTTCGAATGATTTTTTCAGTTTTTTTACAATGTTGTAAAAATCGGAATGAGCCTGTTCTGTAATGCAATCCTCCATTTTATGGGCGGCTTTTGGAGAAGCCATGTTGCGCGCCATTTCAGCCAGCGAAGCATGGCAATATTTGAGCGGAAAGTAGGTGCCGAGCAGCCGGAACCATCGCATATCTTCGCGCAATACTGCCGGCGGAGAAACTTGCAATTCGCAATCATTATTCAGAAAAGACCTGTTTTCGGCGGCATCGTTGGGGCAATACTGCAAAACGATAAGCCTTGTTTTGGGGGAGCGATGGCGTTCAAAAACGAGGCTTTCGCGAGCTGTTCCATAAGATGCCACTCCGAGGTTCAGCACCTTCGTTCCCAGTTCATTTTCCAACAAACCCGGGAAGGCTTCATCCTGTTCGACCCCCCAGCCCATGGTATAAGAGTCGCCGAGACAGATGACGGCGGGATCTTGCAGCGAGGCCTCATCATCGCGGAACCCGGCGGAGTTGACGTGATAAGTGGTGGAGAACTCGAAATTTGAAAACCGGAATGTCCCCGGTTTCAGAGTGTAAAAGAGCTCGTCATCGTACCGCCCCCGGTTTTCGCGATGAACGGCGACGTCGCGGCAATGCAGAAGGTATAGGTTGCGGAGGAATTCCGTTAGCGGGCGGGGTAGTGGCTGTTTATTGGCAGCAGTGCGAAACATGCAAAATAAAAATCCTTCGCCTGCGAAGAGGAGGAACACCAGTAACCACCCCACCTTTCGTCCGAACATGCTGCCTGTTGCATAAACTACCAGGAGCAAAGCCGCGGGCGCCGCTACCCGGTACACCCAGAGCCCCGCATCGCCGCCCAAAAACCATCCTTTGCGGAATATCGTGGCGGCCAAAAGAAGCAGGGCCGCCAGTGCGAGAAACAGGAATTTTTGAAACCGGGTCATGTGGAGAGAGGTTGGGTCGTGAAATAAAGATATGCCGGATTTGCCCGGAGTTTGTTTCCCGCAGTCAGTCACAACTGCCCGTCAACTCCTCCAAAAGACTTTGTAAATTTTCCAATACCGATTCAAATTATCTACAATTCCTGAACGCAATCCCTGCCATGCTGAAGCATGGCGTCAATTCTATAGCATACAAAGAGTTCCGGGTTTTGGTTGGGTGTCATTTGATCAGGCATTGCAGCAAAGCGGCAATATTGCTGGGGGGCGGTTTCCCCGTTGCCAAAATGATAAGCCAAGATAGGGCTATTTTCAATAAAAATACAATCGGAGCGAGCTGCCTGGAGAGGGGCGGTAGTTGTTTTTTTTTGAAAAAATCCTTTTTTCATTTGCAGGTCTCATTCTTTTCATCGTAATATTGCAATGAAAAAATAAATACCATCATGGGCGTCACAAAAACAGAGCATTTTACGGAATCGCAAAACGAGCTGGCAGGCTTTGCCAAAGCGCTCGGCCACCCGGCCCGCATCGCCATTCTGGAGCATTTGCTGAAAGTGGACCACTGCATCTGCGGGGCCATCGTGGACGAGCTGCCGCTGTCGCAGCCCACCGTATCACAGCATTTGCGGGAGCTGAAAAATGCCGGCATCATCAAAGGCACTGTGGAAGGCACAGCCGTCTGCTATTGCATAAACAAAGAAAACTGGCAACGCATCCGGCAGCGGCTCACCGGCCTGTTCGATAAGCTTAAAAACTTTAAACCCGATTGTTGTTGAGGGGTTCAGAGGGTCGAAGGAGTTTAGAAATGCTCCCTCAACCCCCTCAACTCCCTCAACCGTCTTAACCCATTTTACATTCATGAAAAATTCAGAGCAACTAAAGGAAATCGTCCGGGAGAAGTACAGCGAGATAGCGCTGCAAACGAAAGAAGAAAACGAAAAATCCTGTTGCGGTGCCGGAGGGTGCTGCACGGTGGATTACACCATTTTTAGTGACGACTATACTTCGCTCGAGGGGTACAATGCCGATGCCGACCTCGGTCTCGGCTGCGGCCTGCCCACCGAATTTGCCCAAATAAAAAAGGGCGACACCGTGGTGGACCTCGGTTCCGGTGCCGGCAACGACTGTTTCGTGGCCCGTGCCATCGCCGGTAAAACCGGCAAAGTCATCGGCCTCGACATGACGGAAGCCATGATTATCAAGGCGCGAAAAAATGCCGCCAACCTCGGTTTCAACAATGTGGAGTTTCGCCCCGGCGACATCGAGAAGATGCCTATCGGCGGCAACCGTGCCGACGTGGTGGTGAGCAACTGCGTGCTCAATCTCGTGCCCAACAAAGAGCAGGCTTTCCGGGAAATATTTCGCATACTGAAACCCGGCGGCCATTTTTCCATCTCCGACGTGGTTATCGTGGGCCAACTGCCGCAGCGCCTGCAAGCCGACGCCGAGATGTACGCCGGCTGCGTGGCGGGTGCCATTCAGAAAGAGGAGTACCTCGGCATCATTCACAAAACGGGCTTCGAAAACGTCAGCGTGCAAAAGGAAAAGGCCATCACGATTCCCGATGATATTTTGAAAAACTACCTCACGGAAGCGGAACTTTCGGAGTATAAAAATGGCAGTGTAGGTATTTTTAGCATCACCGTTTACGGCGATAAGCCGGTGGAGAATAAATGCGTTCCCGGCAACGGGTGTTGCTGAAAGCTGTGAATAACTGTTGAGAAAGTTGAGGGAGGTTGAGAGGGTTTAGTTCACACCTTCTCAACCTTCTCAACTGCTGACTTTCCATCTGCATTTTATGCAACCCAAACACTTTTCTGACCAACTCGCCACAAATTGTCAAAGCCTGACGGAGGGCTTCGGCCAAATTCCCGGCGAACGGAAAAAAATCCTGGAACAACTTGGCAGGTATATCGCCAATAAACGGCGGGAAGGCCTGGCGGCCAACGTTATCGTCATTTGCACGCACAACTCCCGTCGCAGCCACATCGGGCAGCTTTGGCTGTGGGCCGCGGCGCAGTGGTACGGCATCGGCGGAGTGTACACCTTTTCCGGCGGTACGAAGGCCACGGCTTTCAACCACCGCTCGGTAGCGGCGCTGAAACGGGCGGGCTTCCCGCTGACGAGACGCACGGAGGGCAGCAATCCCATGTATGCATTAGACACAGGAAACGGCGGAGAACTGTTGCTTTTTTCAAAAAAATACGACGAAGCGCCCAATCCACAGAAGGCCTTCGCTGCCATCATGGTCTGCTCCGATGCCGATACCGCCTGCCCCTTCGTGCCGGGCGCCGATGGCCGCTTTTCCATCCCTTACCAAGACCCGAAGGATTTCGACGATACAACTCAGGAAACGGAAGCTTACGACGAGCGGGTGCAGCAAATAGGCCGCGAAATGTTTTATACCATGAGCCAGGTTGAGGAGGTTAAGAAAGTTTAGAAGGTTTAGCCAGAACCCCTCTAAACCTCCTCAACTTCCCTAAACCTTCTCAACCTCTTAGTCATGAGCGAAGAAAATCAAGGAATCGGTTTTTTTGAAAAATACCTCACCCTCTGGGTCATCCTCTGCATTGCCGCGGGTATCGGCTTGGGCTGGCTGGCCGGCGATGGCATTTCTTTTATCTCCGGCATGGAATTGTACCACGTGAATATCCCCGTGGCCATTCTCATCTGGCTGATGATTTACCCGATGATGGTGCAGATAGATTTCAGCTCCATCAAAGACGTGCGGAACAACGCCAAAGGGCTGGGCATTACGCTCTCGGTGAACTGGCTCATCAAGCCCTTCACGATGGCGTTTTTTGCGTGGCTGTTTTTCGATAATATATACGCCGCATGGCTCACCCCGGAGCAGGCCGACGAGTATATCGCCGGGGCCATTCTATTGGGTGCCGCTCCCTGCACGGCGATGGTGTTCGTGTGGTCGTACCTGTCGAAGGGCGACCCGAACTTCACCCTCGTGCAGGTGTCGGTGAACGACCTCGTGCTGCTGATTGCCTTCGTACCCATCGTGAAATTCTTGCTCGGCATCACCGATTTGGTCATCCCGTACGAGGTGCTGGTCACCTCGGTCGTTGTCTTCGTAGTCATCCCGCTGGTGGCGGGGTACCTCACCAACCGCTGGCTGCTCCGCACCCGCGGCGAGGTCTGGTTTAAGGGCACGTTTTTACCAAAGCTGCGGCCGGTGTCCATCACGGCGCTGCTCATTACATTGGTGCTGCTATTCGCCTTTCAGGGCGAACAAATCATCGCCCGGCCGTTCAACATCCTGTTGATTGCCATACCGCTGACTATTCAGACCTATTTCATCTTTTTCCTCGCTTGGGCAGCCGGCCGGTGGCTAAAGGTGCCCTACCGGATTTGTGCTCCCGCTTCCATGATCGGGGCGAGCAATTTTTTCGAATTGGCCGTGGCCGTGGCCATCGCCCTGTTTGGTTTGGAATCGGGTGCTTCGCTCGCCACGGTGGTCGGGGTGCTGATAGAGGTGCCGGTGATGCTGTCGTTGGTGAAGATCGCGATGAAATGGAAGTATTGAAGAGTACCGTTGCTATCCGTAGCGATGTCAGGTTGCCTTTTGTTTACCCCTCAACACTATTGGTAGAAAATTGTTAGGCTTTTTTCAGGCGGTGGATACATTTGCTGCCCAAATAGCGTTTGCCATTTGGCTTACAATAAAAAACCAATACACCCGGTATGATTTTCCAACGACTGCTACCTTTCATTCTATTGTTTTGCGGCTTTCAGCTCTTTTCCCAGGCTACCATGACCCTGAACGGCACGGTGAGTGATGCGGAGAGTGGTGAAACCCTCATCGGCGCCACCATTTTCGCGCCCGCAACCGGAGATGGCACCACCACCAATGAATACGGCTTTTACTCGCTGACGCTGCCGGCCGGCAATGACTCTGTAGCTGTAGAGTTCAGTTATGTGGGTTTTCAGTCAAAGACATTGAAGATTTTGCCGAAGGCAGATGTCACGCAAAACGTACAGCTCGGCACGGGGATTCAGTTGCAGGAGGTGGTGGTGCAGGCCAACTCTTACCGGGAGCAAATCCGGTCGACGGAGATGAGCGTGGAGGAAATCAGCACCCGCGAAGTGAAAGTCATCCCGGCCCTGCTCGGCGAGACGGACATCCTGAAAACCATACAGTTGAAGCCGGGCATTCCCTCCGGCTCGGAGGGCACCACGGGGCTGTACGTGCGCGGGGGCGGCAGCGACCAGAACCTCATCGTGCTCGACGAGGCGGTGGTTTATAACGCCAACCACCTGTTCGGCTTTTTCAGCACCTTCAATACCGACGCCGTAAAAGACCTCAAGCTCTACAAAGGCGGCTTCCCGGCGCAATACGGCGGGCGGCTATCCTCCGTCATAGACGTCCGCATGAAAGAGGGCAACAACCGCAGTTACCACGGCACGGGGGGCATCGGTCTCATCACTTCCCGCCTCACCCTGGAAGGCCCCATCGAAAAGGAAAAATCTTCTTTCATCGTCTCCGGCAGACGCACCTACGTGGACCTCATCACTCGTAAAATCAACAAGGCCAACACGGATAAAACGGACTACAACCCCATCCCCGACTATTATTTCTACGACCTGAATACCAAGGTGAATTTCACATTGAGTGAAAAAGACCGGCTCTACCTCAGCGGCTATTTCGGGCGCGATGTGTTCGGATTCGACGGCGACTTTTTCCAGTTCAATTTCAACTGGGGCAACTCCACCGGCACGGCACGCTGGAACCACGTTTTTTCACCCAAACTATTTCACAACCTCACTTTCACCTACTCCGATTACGAGTACAATATCGAGACGAAGGTGACGGGTTTTTCTTTCAAAATAGGCTCGAATGTGAAAGACGCCAACCTCAAGTCCGACTTTTATTACGCTGCCGGCAATCATCATTCGCTGCGGTTCGGCAGCTACCTGACGGGGCATAAGTTTGGCGTGGGGCGGCTCAAGGCGGGAAGTGACGACGGCACGGTGTCGTTCTCCGGCGGCAACGATTACAAGGCTGCCTCGATGGGTGCATACATCGCCGACGAGATGAATCTCGGCGTGCATTGGAAGCTCAATGCCGGGCTTCGCCTGTCGGGCTTCACCAGAGGTGGCAAATTTTACGGTGGTGCAGAGCCCCGCCTCGCTGCCGTGTACAACGTCAGTCCCGACCTCTCGTTCAAGGGCAGTTATGCCCGCATGTATCAGTATTTGCACCTCGTGAGCACTTCCGGCATCGCCCTGCCCACTGACATCTGGTACCCGTCGGGAGGGGAGATAAAACCGCAACATTCCGACCAGGTGGCGCTCGGCGTGGAATACGTGCTGAACGACAAATACCTCCTCACCAACGAGTACTATTACAAACGCATGGGCCGGCAAGTGGACTTTGTGGACGGTGCCCGCCTGTTTGCCAACAACAACCTCGAAGAGGAATTTGCCATCGGCCGGGGCTATGGCTACGGCATGGAACTCGGCATTGAAAAACAGGAAGGGAAACTAAAAGGCTGGCTCGGCTACACGCTGGCTCTGGTGCGGCGCACCGAATTCAAACCCGTGGATGAGACCCGCGTGTTCAGCGGGGATGGCAACCCCTATTTCCCGCGTTACGATCGCCGCCACGATTTGTCACTGGTGCTGATGTACGACCTCTCTAAAAGGCTGACACTCTCGGCCACGGCGGTTTACGGCAGCGGCGACCGCACCTGGCTGCCGGTAGGGCGGTTTGCTTTTCAGGATGTGTACGGTGCCGATTTTCAGCCCATCGTGCCGGTGTTCGGCGAGCGCAACGGCTTCCGGCTGCCCTATTTCTTCCGGGCGGACGCAGGTATTGTGTACCGCTTCTTCCCGAAATGGGGAGAGAGTGACCTGACACTGAGTATTTACAACATGACCAACCGCCGCAACGCGTTTTTCCTCTATCTCGAACCTCAATACCCCGATGGCGTGGATCCCCTCGAAGACCCCCTTGCCATCCCCACGGGCGTGGCGGCGAAACAAGTGTCGCTGTTTCCGGTGCTCGGCTCGCTGACGTGGAACTTTAAATTTTAAATGCCGGAGATGACAGGGGGTTGAGTCTCAACCTCATCTGCAGAATTCGAAGGGATGTATTTTTTCGTGCATATTTCTAACCGACCCCGGAAACCATTCAAAACTCAAGACATCATGAACAGGATTTTATTGATAGCCACCGTTTCATTTGCCATCATTTTTACCGCCTGCGGCAGTCTGGAAAAAGACGTCAACCTCAACTTGCCGGTTTACGATAGCCAATATGTGGTGGAGTGTTACCTGGAGCCGGGCCAGCCGTTCAGCCTGCTGCTAACCAGGAGCGTGCCCTATTTCGAGCCCTTCCCGGAAGACCCCCTCGATTTTGTGGAGGGCATCCTCGCCGACAGCGCCGAGGTAATAATTTCGCACAATGGCACCGACTATGTGCTCGACAACGGGGTGTTTCTCAACCCTTTCACCAGCAAGTTTTACAACTATTACAGCTCCGACCTGGTGCCCGATGACCACGATTCGGATTTTAGCCTGAAAATCATTACCCCCGGCAACAAGACCATCACCGCCACTACGCGCATATTGCCCGTGGTGCCCATTGACAGCGTCGTGGTGGAATTTAATGAAAATGGCGACTCGCTTGCCCGCGTACTCACTTACCTCACCGACGACCCCGCCACCGAAGATTATTACCGCCGGATGCTGCACCATAATTCCCTCGACAGCCTCCCCGACCAGGATTTCACGACGCTCGATGATTATGTGGACGACAATGTGCTCGTCTTCGGCTCGGCCTATGACTATGCCGCGGGCGATACGGTGTTCACCACCATTTTTCACATCGACCGGGCGTATTTCGACTTTTGGGAAAGCACCTTCAACGCCATCAATGCCAACGGCAATCCCTTCGGGCAGCCGAGTTCCATCGTTTCCAACCTGGGTGGCGATGCCAATGCACTGGGGATTTTCACCGGCCTGAGTTACGACCGGGTGGAGGTGGTGGTTGAGAAGTGAGCAGGCAGTTTTTCGATTTCCCAAACAGCCAGACTCTTGTCGCTGAATGCCCCGCCGTGCTCGGTGCATTTTTCATTGATTAAGATCTGCGGTTCGGGGAAATGAAAGGGTGCCCGGCAAAAGTTCAGCGGCCGCCAGCCACCGGTGACGATGTCGGGATTTTTTTCTTCTTCAGGAAAATGCGTGGTGGCGAGGTAACGCGCTCTGCTGCGCCGGATGTTTTGCAAAGCAAGGGCAATATCGCTGAAGGAAAAATGCACGAGGCAGTCGCGGCAAAAAATCAAGTCTGTGGCGGGAAGGTCATCACTCAGCAAATTGGCAAGGATGAACTGGCGGTTTGTGGCGCCGTATTCCAACTGGTTTTTTTGCACCAGGGCTTGCACAATGTCGCCTCCCGCGTAATGCACGCCCGGCAGGGGCACGTGTTGCATCCAGTGGAAATCGCCGCACGGAATGTCCAGCATGGAATTTACGCCCAATGATTTCAGCAACTGCGGCAGTTTTTCGATGAGTACAGCCGTTTGGGCCAGCGAAGAACCCTCGCCGGAGACGGACTCGAAAGTCTCCACATTCCAGCTTTTGTGGTCGTGGATTTCCCGGAAGACCTCATCTGCCAGCTTGCCGTGAAACCTCCGCCCGTCAGAGAATTTGTAAAGCTGTGCTCTGTTTTTCATCGGTGTTAAACGTGTATCGCCCTGTTGGCGGTGGCTGCAAGGGCAGCTTCTTTGATGGCTTCGGTAAAGGTCGGGTGTGCGTGGCTCATGCGGGCGCAGTCTTCCGCCGAGGCGCGGAATTCCATGAGTGCCACGGCTTCGGCGATCATGTCGGCGGCGCGGGCGCCCACCATATGTACGCCGAGAATTTCATCGGTTTCTTTGTGGGCGAGCATTTTTATCATGCCCTCGATGTCGGTGCTGGCGCGGGCGCGGCCCAATGCCCGCATCGGGAACTTGCCAGATTTGTACGGCGTGCCGGCCTCTTTCAGTTGCGCTTCGGTTTTGCCCACGCCGGCCACCTCCGGCCAGGTATAAACCACGCCGGGGATGAGGTTGTAGTCGATGTGGGGTTTTTGACCGGCGAGGGTTTCGGCCACGAGTACGCCCTCTTCTTCGGCTTTGTGGGCCAGCATGGCGCCGCGCACCACGTCACCGATGGCATAGATGTTTTCGACGTTGGTCTGCTGGTGGGCATTCACATCTATCCTCCCTTT
>CAZPHZ010000086.1:0-10532 GCA_964586035.1 uncultured Saprospiraceae bacterium | reverse complement strand
TGTGGTAGACCCCCTCTGATTGGATATATGCCCAAGGGACTGAGACCCACACTCATATAGACAGAGAGACATACCGAGACGCCTTCCGGCAAACGAAGCTGGCAAAAAAAGAGGCCCAAAGCCGGGGAGCCGGTGAATGGGTGCCGGCCGGTCCCGTCAACATCGGCGGACGCATCACAGATGTGGCACTCAACCCCACCAACCAAAACATCATTTACGTAGGCACCAGCGTTGGCGGCGTTTTCAAATCCTCCGATGGCGGCGATAACTGGACTGCTGTTTTCGACGATGCCGGAGCACTTTCCATAGGCGACCTTGCCGTGGCACCTTCAGCACCCAACACCGTTTACGCAGGCACCGGAGAGGCAAACGGTTCTTTTTCTACCGGCGCGTTTTTCGGCACCGGCATATATAAGTCCACCGACGCAGGAGGCAGTTGGACCAATACCGGGCTGGAAAACACCAACCACATCGGCCGCATCGTTGTGGACCCGCAGAATGCGGATCGCGTGTACGCCGCTGCCACAGGGGTTTTATATGGTAAAAATGAAGACCGTGGGTTGTACCGAACCCTCGATGGCGGCCTCAATTGGGAAAAGGTTTTGTATATCAGCGACTCCACAGCCTGCATCGATGTTGCTATCAATCCCCAAAACGCCAACATTGTGTACACAGCTATGTGGGAGCGCATCCGCAAGCCATGGGGCCGGCGCTACGGCGGGTCCACCTCTGGCATATACCGCTCGCTCGATGGCGGTGATAATTGGGAACCGCTCACAAATGGCCTTCCGGTCAGCGATGCGGAAACCGGCCGCATCGGTCTTGCCATTTCGCCTTCTGACCCCGATATAATTTACGCCTGTTATTCCACCAACGCTATCACCAATGTTTTCGACGGCATTTACAAATCTACGGATGCAGGTTCATCGTGGGAGCAGGTTGACGACGGCTCCATCGACAATGTTTTTTCGTCTTTCGGCTGGTTTTTCGGCAATTTGCGCGTAGCTCCAAACGATGCAGATAAATTATGGTGCCTCGGTGTACCGCTTTACCGCTCTGAGGACGGCGGGGTAACCTGGTCAACAGCAACGGGCAGCATGCACGTTGACCAGCATGCTTTAGAAATACACCCCATGAATCCCAACTTTATGGTCGCTGGCAACGATGGTGGCGTGTATATTTCACAAAACGGCGGTGAAACCTGGGTGCACGTGGAAATCTTGCCCATCACAATGTTTTACAACGCGGATATTGATTACCAAACACCAGAACGGCTTTTCGGGGGCACCCAGGACAACGGTACCAACCGCACGCCTGCCGGTGCTGCAGACGGATGGGAGAAAATTTTAGGTGGCGATGGCTTTCACGTTTTGGTGGACCCCACCGAACCCAATTTCGTATATGCCGAATACCAATATGGCAACCTTTTTCGCTCCGATGACGGCGGCAATAGCATGACTTTTATTTTCAACGGTGGAAATGACGACCGCACCAACTGGAACACACCCATCGCGCTCGACCCCTCCGACCCCACCACCCTTTACTTCGGCGCCAATGTGCTTTACCGCTCGACGGACCGTGGTGACAGTTGGGAAGCTATCAGCCCCGACCTCACCGATGGTGAACATCCGAGTGGCAGCCTGTCATTCGGCACAATCACCACCATTGCTGTGGCCCCTTCTTCCCCACTGACCGTGTATGTGGGTACCGACGATGGAAACGTGCAGGTAACCACTGATGGCGGGGAGAGCTGGAACAATATCTCGGCCGGAATTCCCGACCGTTTTGTCTCCAAAATAATCGTCCACCACAACGATGCCCTGACCGCTTACGTGGCGCTTTCGGGGTATAAATATTTGGACTACCAACCCCATCTGCTGCAAACCATCGATGGCGGGGAAACCTGGGTGGATGTTTCCGGTAACCTGCCCGAAATCCCCATCAACGACGTGGAACTGGACCCAAGTTGGCCGTCCGTGCTTTACGTCGCCAACGACCTCGGTGTTTGGCATTCGCTAAACTACGGCGAGGAATGGCAAGTGCTGGGCACAGGCTTACCGCTTACCGTAGTCAATGACATCGTTGTGCACGACCCATCGCGCAAACTGGTGGCCGCCACATTTGGCCGTTCGATGCTTGAATACGACCTCGGTGAAATAACAGCAACCACCAGGGTCGCCGGGCAAAGCTCTAATTTGACGGTGTACCCAAATCCAATGAGCACAACCGCTCAAATTTCATTTTTTGCTAAAAAAACAACACACGGGAAATTGGAATTACTGGCCCTGAACGGGCAAAGCTTAAACTTGATAAAAGAAGGAATCTGGAACAAAGGCAATACGCAACTCACGTGGGCCACGCCGCTGCCCGCTGGTACCTACATCCTGCGGTTGCAAACGCCCGACAGAATTTTCACCCGTAAACTGGTGAAGTTGTAACAGTATTTTCTCACAAAAAAAGGGCGGAGAAAAAGATTTCTCCGCCCTTTTTTTGTTTGGATGGTTTAGGCCGGATTTCATTTACCGGCGGTTGAAGGAGCTCAGCCGCAATCGCTCAACCAACTCAACTTTCTCAACCTCCACAACCTCAAAGGTCATTCATAGCCACTTGTCTGTTCTTCTTCGGCAGCAGAACCCACATTTGTCCGTAATGATGAATAGAGGAAGCTTTGGCTCTGCCCACATCGCCAGACCCGCAATACAAATCCACATGGCCGGGGCCCCTTATGGCACCTCCGACATCCTGTGGCAAAAGCAGGCGGTATTCGTGGTGAATGACTTTGCCGTGCTTTACCACGGGGAATGCAGCCAGAACAACGCTGCCGGCAGGATAATACCTGGAATCCGCGGCGATGGAAATGCCGGGCATAAGCGGTACATCGGCGGCACCCTTCACCAATTCTTTTTTCGGCTCGAAAAAAGTATATGACGGGTTGAAAAACAGTACGCTGTCCATCATCTCGGGATTCCGGTTCAGGTAGCGGCGCATGCCATCTAATGAAATATTTCCGATAGAGATGTCGTCGCGGCTGGTGAAAAAACGCTGGATATTTTTGTAGCGATGGTGGTTCTCACCTGCATATTTAAAGAGGACGCGTTCATGTGAATCCAAAAAATCCACATGGCCCGAACCCTGCAACTGCATGATGTAAATATCAAGCGGGTTGGGAGCGTAGGCCAATTCCAGGTCGAGTCCCTCAAATGCACCACCGCCATCGATTTCCCGGCGGCTGGGCAGACGGCCTTCCCAATCAGTGGGGTAGGAGTAAATGGGATACTTATACACTTCGTCCGCATATTTTTTCACCTTGACAACGGGTGTGAAATAGCCTGTAAAATATACGTTGCCGCGTTTGTCACCACCCCAGGTCTGGTACGCATCGAGGTATTCTGATAAGTTTACTTCATCATTGCCGGCCTTTTGCAGCAGTTGTCCGATGACCTCACGGAGTTCACCGTAATTCATTCGCAAATTGCCCACTTGCTGACCATCTTTGAACTTGCCGGAATCCAACACCCGCAATTGGTGCTTTAACGCGATGCTGAGTTCCTTGTCAATAGTTGGAAAGCCGAGCTCCTGCAAAGGTACCGGGGTAAAAACATCGTCCTTTTTTTCGGTAGTTTTGACCTTACCATTTCGGTAAATGTCACCATAAAGTTCGGTGGGAAGGATGTGGCAGATTTCATCTGGCGCTTCACTGGGAATGGTGAAATTGTGGAAAGATATTCCCAATACCACGCACAGCGCAAGCAAGGCTGCCGGTTTTTTAATGTTCATGGATTTCGGTTTTGGATGTATAGGATTCTCTGGTGTACTCAAAATTTGCTCCAATGTTAGACAATTTCTTGATTAAAAAAGTTTTACAAGCTCAAAAAATTGGCCATACGTTTTGTTTATCAAAGGATTATCGAACAATCGGTTGTCGAGTAAAAAATTTAACGGGATTATAGCTCGTAAACGCTGTATAAACTCTAAAGTTGAGCACAAAGGTGAGATTTATTTTCGCAACTTACTAATCGTCAATAGTTTACATAATTTATCATCCGAATAAGAATGGGAAAACACCGGGTCCGGCAAAGAGGTTATTTGGAATTAAACACCACCGGCGGAACTAAATGCGCTTTCCCGAAAAAAATGCAGGCAGTAAAAAATTTGAAAAAAATTTGCTCCAAAGTGAAATTTTACACAAATACAGACCAATAGCGTTCCATTTGAACACGTTGATCGCTGAATATCACCAGTTAAAGTCTCTCTGGGATGCCCCCTCAATAGTGGGAAGTATGGAAGGCGGCCACCCTGCGGATAGCATTTTCCCGGACATTTACCCAAAACAGGTTGAAATCTGCCACGTGGTAGTTTTTTCGGGTAAACAAAAAACTTCCGGGAAATTTGGGCTTATGCACCCATAGTACACCGTCCTCAATTTTGGCGTCGGCAATATGCGGGAAAACCTTTTCGTATTTCTTCAACACAGTGCCCTTGTTCATAGATTTCGGGGCCAGTTCGTGACTGGTGGTCCATAACAATGGGTTCACGACGGAAATGGTGTCGCCGAGTGGAAACTTCCGTGGAACATGACCATACTTGAAAGAGCGCCACGAGCAAAAACAACCGGTCTGGTCTGGCGACTCACAGGGGGGGATGGTCTCAAAGGCATTCTCTGGGATGGGCCACCCCGCTAAATAGGCACCCACGAGCTGCCGGTGCAGTGGTTTTCCATCGAAGAATTCCTTTATCAAGCGCTGCCCGTGTTGGGTTCCCTGGCTATGCGTTGCAATGATTATGGGCCTTCCCTGATTGTAATGCTCCAGATAGTATTCGAATGCAGCCTTCAAATCACTGTATGCCAGCTCGAATGCTTCTGCGGCAGAGGCTTTATCTTCGGTGAAATAACTGCGCAAATGCGCCTGTCGGTAGCGCGGGGCATACACCCGGCCGGCCCCATTGAAGATACTGGCCTGATGTAGAATAGTGCTTTCGTCCGTCTTTTTATTCAATTTAGCATCGCCGATCGCGCCGTTCCACCCCATCGATTTATACGTGTAGGTGGTGGGGTGTAGAAAGAAAACATCGGCAGTTGCCGTAGCTTGCCTATCTGCAAAAGTAGTATCGGGAGTCCGGTCGGCCGGGTCCGTCTTGGAGGGCAAGGCGGCCCACGATTCCGGCTTTGAATAATCGGGAGGCGGCGGCACAATAGTTGATGTGTAGGCGGCCGGTCTGACCTGGCAGGCCTGGAACATCGTAAACATAAACAACAAAAAAAGAAGGTTTTTCATACAACCATAATTGACTTGTAAAATAGGAACCTGATTGTGCAAAACGTTGCAAATTAGATATTATGATGGCCGGAAGATGAAAATAGCAATTTCTACAAATAATTACCCGGAAATGGCTTGAAAATGGCTGTTACAATGTCGGTTTACCCACTGCTATTTATCAATGAAATATTTAATGAAAGCCACAACGTCAATGCAAAGGGAAACCTACTTTTGTGACTTTGATAAAAAGCATTCGACATTGGACAATTGCTTTTTGATTATCCGCTTACTTTTTCTTTTTACAAAACGACAAAAAAAGAAAAGTGAGATTTACGTTTTTTGAGCTTGCTTTTTTTCACGTCTAAAGTCCGGCTCACAATAAAACCAATACAAAATGAATATTGCAGTCGTTGGAACCGGGTACGTTGGGCTTGTATCGGGTACCTGCTTCGCGGAAACCGGAAATCGCGTCATTTGTGTAGACATTGATGAGAAAAAAGTGGCGCGCATGAAGAAAGGAGAAATCCCCATTTATGAGCCTGGACTCGACCTGATATTCGACAGGAATACCCGCCAGGGAAGGCTCCAATTTACCACTGAACTTGCCGAAGCCGTCGAGCAATCCGATGTTATTTTCCTCGCTTTGCCAACACCTCCCGGCGCCGACGGCTCTGCCGATTTGAGATTTATTCTCGGCGTAGCCGATGACCTTTCTAAAATAATAAAGAGCTATAAAGTCATCGTGGACAAAAGCACGGTGCCCGTTGGAACTGCTGAAAAGGTCCACGCCTTTTTGGCGAAGAATCTCGACGAAGATTTATTCGACGTGGTGTCGAATCCGGAATTCCTGAGGGAAGGTGTTGCTGTTGATGATTTTCTGAAACCCGACCGGGTAGTGATTGGCACGCGCTCAGAAAGAGCCCGCAAAATAATGCGCCGTTTGTACGAGCCGTATGTCCGGCAGGGCAACCCCATTTATATGATGGATGAGAGGTCGGCTGAAATGACAAAATACGCCGCCAACTCCTACCTCGCCACTCGCATCAGTTTCATGAATGAAATAGCCAATCTTTGCGAAAAGACCGGCGCAAACGTGGACGCAGTGCGGGCGGGAATGGGCAGCGATACACGCATCGGCAAACGCTTCCTGTTTCCGGGCGTAGGCTATGGAGGTTCATGTTTCCCCAAAGACGTGCAGGCCTTGGCCAAAACCGCCGTAGAATACGATTACAATTTTAGAATTTTGAATTCTGTTATGGAGGTGAATGGCCTTCAAAAGCACCGCCTCACCGATAAAATTAAAAACTATTTCGGTAGCAATCTGAAAGGCAAAACCATCGCCCTTTGGGGGTTGGCATTCAAGCCCAATACCGACGATATCCGGGAAGCACCTGCCCTTTATCTCATCGAGGACTTACTCGACGCCGGAGCAGCCGTGAAAGCCTACGACCCCGAAGCTATAGACAATGTTCAGGCCTTATTCGGTGACAAAATTTCTTTTGTGAAAGACCAATACGAAGCGCTCGTTGGCGCAGACGCACTTGCCATCGTCACAGAATGGAGTGTTTTTCGAACACCAAGTTTCGAAGTGATAAAACAATTGCTCCAATCTCCAGTAATATTCGACGGCCGCAATCTTTACGACGTGGAGCTAATGAAAGAGCGCGGATTCCATTACGAAAGCATCGGCCGAACCATCGTGAAAGGGTAATGTTGCCGGTCTCATCTCGATGGCCCGGAAATCCACGGAGTTGCGGCTATCCTCTCCTCCACCCTGCAAACAACTTGTATATCAAGGATTTACAACTGTATTGCCAATTGTACGCAAGGCCACCGGCCGGACAATACTCCACACATTAGGCAATGCATTAAGTCTTATGTCCTCTGGGCAACCAAACTATCCCGAACTCTGTTTCATTAACCAATCCCGTAATCGTAAATTTGCAGGTCAGTTGCGCATGCGTGATACGGCGGCCTCTTCAAAGCCGTGCATTTTAACCTGATACTCTTTTTCAAAACATTCTTCATCAATGAGAACTTATTTCACTACTTATTTGGCATTGGCATTCACTGCCTTAGTTTCGGCACAATCTCCCGTCAACTTTTGGAAGGAGGTGAACTATAACCAAATCTTTCTCCCCGAAAGCGCCGAGACGGTCATTATGCCAGACGAATTCCGCAGTTTTTCGTTAAATTTCGATGCCATGCGCAACTATTTGCGCAACGCCCCGGCTGAAGGGTCGGCAGCTGCCAAAGCCGGTACATCGCAAATAATGCTCCCAATGCCAAGTGGTGGAATGGAGACTTTCAGAGTCTGGGAATCATCCGTGATGGCGCCTGAATTAGCTGCTAAATTCCCGATGATAAAAACCTACGCAGGCCGCGGAATTACCGACCCCACCCATACCGTGCGGCTCGGCACCGGATTGGATGGGTTTCACGCCGTCATCATTTCGGAAAACGGCGGATCGATAGTGGCACCTTATGCGACAGGCCAAACACAATATTATATCAACTTCAAGAAGTCAAATTTCATCTGGCAAGGGCTTGACCTGCCCGATACTTTCATTAAATATGTGCCGATGGAAGGGGAAAGCCGGGATGGCTACGTCATTGAGAACGAACCGGAAATACATATGCGCGGTGGTGGGGAAGGTGCTTTGGTAGAGTTGCGAACATACCGCTTTGCACTTGCCTGTACAGGTGAATATGGCTCTACTCATGGGAATACCGTCCCAACGGTCATGAGCACCCTCGTAACTGCTGCAAACACACTGAATTCCGTTTTGGAACGCGATGCAGATATGCGGCTTGTTCTCATTCCCAATAATGACAACCTCGTATTTACGGATCCTGTCGGCGACCCCTACAATAACTCAAATATGGGTACGGCTCTTTTGGGTCAAAATGAATCCGTACTAAACACGATAGTTGGATTGGCAAATTTCGATGTGGGCCATGTTTTTACCGGCCCCTGCAATGATGTCGGCGGCGTTGTGAGTGGCTCAGTATGCAGTGGTGGGAAAGCGCGGGGTGTCACCTGTCACTTCAGTGGCAACGTCGTCGCCACAACGCTTAGCATTGCAGCCCACGAAATGGGTCACCAATTTTCGGCGGGGCATACTTTCAATAACTGCCCTGGTCAGGAAGGACAATTCCACTCGAGCTCTGCCTTTGAACCGGGCAGCGGCATCACTATTCTGTCGTACCATGGAGCCTGCGGATCCAACAACATCCCCGGCTCCTCCATTCTCTTTTACCATGGTGGCACCGTTCGAGAATTTTGGCGGTACACTCACCTCAGTGGTGGGAATTTTTGCCCTATCGTAACAGAAACCAGCAACCATGCTCCAGCCGTTGAACTGCCTTATATCGATGGTTTTTCGATTCCCATCAGCACGCCTTTTGAATTATATGCCAATGCCAGCGATGAAGATGGCGACCCCCTGATTTACTCGTGGGAGCAGGTTGATCTCGGCCCTAACTCACAGCTGGGAGCTCCAATCGGCGATGCCCCGAGTTTCCGCAGCTTCGACCCTGTGACAACCCCGCTGCGTACCTTTCCCAGGCTGCCTATCTTGTTGAATAACGGGTCGGAAATATCAGAAGTACTACCTGCATATTCCCGCAACATGACTTTCCGCTGCACAGTACGGGACAACAACACCGACGAAGGTGCCGGTGGCATTACCTGGCAAGACGTAGCTTTTAAAGCCACAGCTTCTGCCGGGCCTTTTCTCGTAACCAGCCCCAATTCTGTTTCCGACATTTGGAAGGCAGGTGAATTGGTGGAAGTGACCTGGGATGTTGCCAACACGGACAACAGCCCGGTGAATTGCAAGTCGGTCAACATCCGGTTGTCGGTGAATGGAGGCAATTCCTACGCTTACACCCTCATCACTTCAACACCCAACGACGGCAGCGAAATGGTTTTCGTGCCCGACGTAGTGACCAGCTCCGCACGAGTACGGGTGGAAGCGGCCAAAAACATTTTTTTCGATATTTCCAATCAGAATTTCGCAATAGAGGCTGCGAGTGAGCCGGGTTTCACTCTGTCTGTGGACCCGCAGTGGCAGCAGGCCTGCGTACCGGAAGACGCCGTTGTGCAAATACAAACCGGTTCGGTACTCAACTTTGACACTTTGGTTGAGATGGAGGTGGTTGACGGCCTCCCGGCCGGTGTGACGGTTGACTTTAGTCAAAATCCCGTAAACCCAGGCGATGCCACCACATTGACCTTCGACATGGCCAGCGTCGTGGACGACGGGTTATTTACCGTTGAGCTTCAAGCTATTGCCGGTGCGGACACAGCTTATGAAACGCTTTATTTCAACGTTGTGTACAGCGATTTCTCCCAACTTGATTTAGAGGAACCGTCAAATGGCGAGACCAACCTCAGCCTTTTACCAGATTTTAGCTGGACTGATTTGCCGCAAGCCGACCTTTATGATTTCCAGCTTTCCACCAGCCCTGGCTTTGAAGAAGAGTTTATCGTAGATGAAGCGTTCAACCTCTTCGATGCTTTTTACGTGCCCAGTGTGGCACTCCAGGAAAGTACGATTTATTATTGGCGCATTAGCCCGTCCAACGAATGCGGGAAAGCGGATTATACTGCGCCACATACGTTTCAAACCTTTATCACTGAATGTGCTCCGTTCAACGGCAACGACGTTCCACTCAATATTAGCGGGGTGGGTTTGCCAACGGTAGAATCTGTGATGCCCATTATTTCCAGTGGTGTGATTTCCGACATGAATGTATCGAAACTGAAAGGCCACCACGATGCCCTTCCCCATATCGAAGCTTCGCTTACCAGCCCCCAAGGCACGGAAGTGGTGTTGTTTTCAGGAATTTGCGGCAACGTGTCAAAGTTTGACTTGGCGCTTGATGACGAGGCGCCTTTTGAAATAAACTGCCCACCTCTCAACGGCTTGAAATACAAACCTCAGAATCCACTTTCGGCATTCATTGGTGAAAACACCCTCGGTGACTGGACCATGAAAATCAAGGTCATCGATACAGATGGGCAGGGAGGCACACTCGAAGCATGGGGAGTTGAGTTTTGCGCCAGTTTATCGCCGAACAATCCTTTCCTCGTAAACAACGACACCCTCCTCGTTCCACCCAGCGATACCCGCACCATACATAATTTTCAATTGGCGGTGAGCGATATGGACAATTCCTCAGATGAACTGCAGTTTACCATCGTTCATGAGACGGCCTTCGGGTATGTGGCGCTCGATGGAACTCCTCTCTGCGTCGGGAATCCACGAT
>CAZPHZ010000085.1:1785-10617 GCA_964586035.1 uncultured Saprospiraceae bacterium | reverse complement strand
GGGTACTGGGCCGGGTTTCTTTCGGAGGCCCCGTTGATTATGCATCATGAGCATATTCATGGAAGCATTCGCAGTGACAGGTTCAACCAAAGCTATTACGAAGGTGCTTTGACAGTGCCTACCCCTGAATTGCTGCAACACAACGTATTGAACATTTAGAGCGCTCATACACGACTATGAAAATACTCGGGATATCTGCCTTTTATCACGACTCGGCCGCCGCCATCATCGACGGCAGCAACATACTGGCAGCAGCACAGGAGGAGCGTTTTACCCGCAAAAAACACGACCCCGGCTTCCCCACCAACGCAATCGGATTTTGTTTGGATTATACGGGGCTTTCCATTGATGAACTGGACGCCATCGTTTTTTACGACAAGCCTTTGTTGAAATTCGAACGTCTGCTCGAAACCTATTACGGTTTTTCGCCAAAGGGTTTGCGCTCGTTCATCATGGCCATGCCCGTATGGTTGCGCGAGAAAATGTTCCTCAAACGCATCATTTTTGAAGAACTGGCCAAAGTGCAGGATTTTGACAAAAAAAAGGTCAAACTGCTTTTTCCCGAACACCACCTTTCCCATGCTGCCAGCGCTTTTTACCCATCGAATTTTGAAGAAGCGGCCATCCTCACCCTCGACGGGGTGGGCGAATGGGCCACGGCTTCCATTTGTCACGGCAAAGGCCGTGAAATTGAAATTCTGAAAGAGTTGCACTTCCCCCATTCGGTGGGGCTGCTCTATTCGGCATTCACTTACTTCCTCGGCTTCCGCGTCAACTCCGGCGAATACAAACTGATGGGGTTGGCCCCATACGGCGTGCCCGGTTCCCCGGCCGTCAATAAATACGTGGACATTATCAAAAAGGAACTGGTGGACATCAAACCTGATGGCTCCATCTGGCTCAATCAGTCCTATTTCAACTACGCCACCGGGTTGCGTATGGTAAAAGACAAGAAATGGAAAAAACTCTTCGGCTTCCCCACCCGGAAACCTGAAGACAAGCTGGAACAGCACCATTGCGACCTGGCTCTCGCTATTCAGCAGGTCACCGAAGAGGTGGTTTTCCTCATGGCAGAAGAAGCGAAGCGCCTCACCGGTTCTGAAAACCTCTGCATGGCCGGTGGAGTGGCGCTCAATTGTGTAGCCAATGGAAAGTTGCTGCGCAGCGGCATTTTTAAAAACATCTTCATACAGCCTGCTGCCGGCGATGCCGGGGGAGCATTGGGCGCTGCCCTCGCCGCCAACTATCTCTATTTTAAAAACAAGCGCCTACTCAATGGGGCCATGGACGATATGAAAGGTTCCTACCTCGGTCCGGAATTTTCCAACCTCGACGTGGAGCACATGGCCAAACATTACAAGGCGCAGTTTGAAAAATATGACGATTTCGGCCAACTCGTTGAAAAAGTGGCGGCCCTGATAGACGAAGGGCAGGTGGTGGGCTGGATGCAGGGCCGCATGGAATTCGGACCACGGGCATTGGGTGCACGCAGCATCCTCGGCGACGCCCGCAATAAGGAGATGCAGAAAAAGCTGAATCTGAAAATAAAATACCGGGAGAGTTTCCGGCCTTTTGCTCCTTCTGTCCTGGCAGAAGAGTCGCCCGATTATTTCGACATTGACCGCCCCTCGCCTTACATGCTCCTCGTGGCGGATGTGGCGGAAAAGCGGAAAGCCGGCTTGCCCGAAAACTATTTCGATATGCCCCTTATGGAGCGGCTGTACATCAATCGCTCCGACGTTCCCGCTATTACGCACATCGATTTTTCGGCGCGCATCCAGTCGGTACACAAAGAAACCAACCGGCGCTATTGGGAATTGCTGAATGCCTTTAAAAAGCGAACGGGTTACGGCCTGTTGGTGAACACCAGCTTCAACGTGCGGGGCGAGCCCATCGTCTGTACCCCCGACGATGCGTACCGCTGTTTCATGCGCACGGAGATGGATTACCTCGTCATTGGCAACTACCTCTTCCGCAAAACAGACCAGCCGGCGTGGGATAAAAAGGACAACTGGCAGGAGGAATTCAGGCTGGATTGAGGTGTGGATTACAGCCGTAAAATTAACTTTGCCATCCTTTAATGCAAACAACCCCGAGCTCTTCACCGGCGATGATATCGCCAGTTTGGTGCTCCAATAAAAAAGACATAAAAATGGATTTCTTGAAAGACCTCTGGGGCTTCCTCAAAGAGCGCAAAAAATGGTGGCTCTTTCCCGTCATCGTCGTTTTACTGCTCATCGGCGTCTTAATCGTCATTGGCGGGGGCTCTGCCGTGGCGCCGTTTATTTACACGTTGTTTTAATGAGAGAATGAAAATCGAAAATAAAGAAAAACACAAAGAGACTTGTCTGGTCATCGTGACGGGGTTGTTGGTGTTGTGGCTCATTTACAAAGCCGCTGTACTGATAACAATAGCCATTGCCATCGGCATTATCGGAGCGTTCATCCCCGGTCTGGCCCGGTGGATACATTGGGCGTGGTACAAATTGGCCGATGCCATGGGATGGGTCATGTCGAAGGTGATTTTGTCTGTCCTGTTTTTCACCTTTCTCTCGGTCATTGCCGTGATATACAAGATGTTTAACAAAGACCCGCTCCAGTTGAAAAAGAAAAAAGACACCTACTGGACCAACCGCAACCATCGCTACACAGGCAAGGACATTGAACAAGTTTGGTGACGCGATGAAAATTCTGCACCTCATTCCCACCTACAAACCGGCTTACATATATGGCGGCCCCATATTTTCAGTGAGCCTGCTGTGCGAGAATCTGGCTGCGGCAGGCCACGAAGTGAAAATGCTCACAACCACGGCCAACGGTCCCGATGAACTTGATGTGCCCACCGGAACACCCGTGGATGTGGACGGGGTGACCACTCTCTATTTCCGGCGGTGGACCAAAGACCACTCGCATCTTTCGCCGGCGCTCATCCGGAAGATGTGGAAGGATTGCCGCCGGTACGATGTGGTGCATTTCCACTCGTGGTGGAATATCCCGACGCTGGCTTCGGTACTGATATGCTGGCTGCGGGGGGTGAAGCCCGTGCTGTCGCCGCGCGGCATGTTGAGCGATTTCAGTTTTGAAAAAAATCACGCCTCTTTGAAGTCGCTTTTTCATCGTACTGTGGGTCTTTTTTTGCTGCGCAAAACATGCCTCCATTTGACTTCGGAAGCCGAAAAAAGGGAAGTGGCCTTCGTGGGTGCCGAGAGCTTCGTTCTTCCGAATTTCATACAACTGGCACCTGTCACGCCGATGCCGCCCCGCAACGATTTGCGGTCTGCGTTTACCTTGTTGTTCTTGTCGCGCATCCATCCGAAGAAAAACCTTGAAAGCCTGATTGAAGCACTCGCCATGTCGAATGGCGACTTTCGGCTGCAAATAGCCGGCATGGGGGAAGAGAATTACATCCGGCAGCTCAAAAGCCTCGTGCGGTCGAAAGGTATGGAAGAAAAAGTGGAATGGCCCGGCCCTTTGCACGGGGCGGAAAAGTTCAGGTGTTACGCTGCTGCCGACCTGTTTGTGCTGCCCTCCGTGAATGAAAATTTTGCCAACGTAGTCATCGAGGTGCTGTCGGCAGGCACTCCGGTGTTGGTATCGGAGGGCGTCGGCCTGGCGGGGTATGTGAAAGAGAAGGGCCTCGGCTGGGTGTGTGGCCCCGGGCCGGAAGACATAGCGGAAGCGCTGAGTGCCATTCGCGCCCACCCCGAAAAACTGGAAATCATCCGGCAAAATGCTCCGGCCGTCATCCGGCAGGACTTTTCGCCCGAGGGCCTGACTCAACGATATGTGGAAGCTTACGAGTCTTTGATTTCTGATGCCTAATATGAAACGGTCACCATCAGCTACTAACCGGCAGTTTTCTTTTATCATTCTGACGTACAACGAGGAGCGACACCTGCCACGGTTGCTGGCCTCCGTTGCACCGCTGGATGCCCCGGTATTTGTGCTCGACTCGGGCAGTACGGATGGCACACTCGGCATCGCCCGGGAATTCGGAGCCGTTACTGCCATTCACGAATTCGAAAACCATCCGCGGCAATGGGATTTCGCATTGTCCCATTTTCCCGTTGTTACACCCTGGACCATCGGCCTCGATGCCGACCAGGTGGTGTCGCCGGAGTTGCTGACCTTGCTGAAAAACTTCAGCAATGAGGTTGTACCCGCTAAGGTGTACGGCATTTATTTTAACCGTAAAAACTATTTCAAAGGACGGTGGATAAAGCACGGCGGGTATTTCCCGAAATACCTGTTGAAAATGTTCCGCACCGGTGCGGGCCATTCCGACCTGCACCAGAATATGGATCACCGTTTTGTGGTGCCAGGAAAGACCATCGTTTGGAAAACAGGGTATCTTATCGAGGAAAATCTGAAGGAAAATGATATAGCCTTTTGGATTGCGAAGCACAACACATACAGCTCGCTCCAGGCACAGGAGGAAGCCGAGCGAAAAAGCGGTTTGCGCCGGCAACCCACAAATGCCCGCCTGACCGGCAACCCCGATCAAAAAACCGCCTGGCGGAAAAACCTCTGGCGGAAGGCTCCGCTGTTTTTGCGCCCATTTGCCTATTTCGCATGGCGTTACTTTTTCCGGCTCGGCTTTCTGGATGGCAAGCAGGGGTTCATTTTCCACTTTTTACAGGCATTTTGGTACCGTCTCATCATCGACATAAAAATGGGTGAACTGAGACAAAATAAAGCGGAGCCGCACGATTCGCAACAACCCATAGATCATAAATTGACAACAGATGTACACACTCGGCATTAACGCCTATCACGGTGATGCTTCCGCCTGCATTTTAAAAGACGGTGAACTCATTGCCGCCACCGAAGAAGAACGCATTCTGAGAGTAAAACACTGGGCCGGGCTCCCCGTGGAAGCCGTGAGATTTTGCCTCGCCGAAGCGGGAATAGGATTGGAAGACGTGGACGTAATCACTGTTTCCCGCGACCCCTGGGCTAAATTTTCCAAGAAAATAAGCTTCGCTCTGCGCCACGGCACTTCTTTTTCTTCAATGAAAAAAAAGGTCACCCACATCAATGGTGTGCGTACCATAAAAGAAGACGTAGCCGCAGCCCTCGGATGCAATGGCGCACCCGTAAGGGCGCAGGTGAAATTCGTGGAACATCATCGCAGCCACATGGCCAGCGCCTTTTTCGTATCGCCATTCGAGGAGGCAGCTATACTTTCCGTTGATGGCATGGGCGACTTCACTTCCACCATGCGCGGTGCAGGTAAAGGTCACAATATAAAAGTTTTCGACAGTGTGACTTTTCCTCATTCGCTGGGATTTTTTTATACCCTCTTTACTCAGTTCCTGGGGTACCCGCACTACGGCGATGAGTACAAGGTGATGGGGCTATCGCCCTATGGGAAGCCCTCGCTTTTAAACGAAGTCCGGGATATTGTGCGATTCAAGCAGAAAGGGCTTTTCGAGCTAAACCTTCAATACCTGAGCCGTGTGGGGCAGGGCGACTGGATGACTTTGAAAAATGGGGTGCCAGTCATTCAACCTCTTTTCAGTGAGCATTTCATAAAAAAATTTGGCCCGGCCCGGCGGAAAGAGGAGCCGCTCACTGATTATCACAAAGACCTCGCTGCCTCGGTGCAACGGGTAACAGAAGAAGTGATATTCCGGTTGGCTGAAAGCCTCTATAAAAAGACGAGAATTAAAAACTTGTGCATTACGGGTGGGGTAGCTCAAAATTCTGTTGCTAATGGGAAAGTAATTACCAGCACTTCTTTTGAGCAACTCTATGTTCCTCCTGCAGGTCATGATGGTGGGACCTCGGTCGGATCGGCACTGTACCATCACCATCAAGAGTTGGACAACCGGCGGGAGCCTTTCCGGCATCAAGCATTCACGGGGGTTCGCTTCTCGAACGAGGAAATCAGAAAATTTTTAACCAGTTGCCAATTGGATTTCGAAGTTCGTAAACTAACCGACCCGGAACTTTATGAAGTCGTGACAGACTGTTTAATAAAGGGCGGTGTCGTTGGCTGGTTTCAGGGGCGGGCAGAATTTGGGCCTCGTGCCCTCGGCAACCGTTCCATCATTTTGGATCCGCGCCGTCCCGATGCCAAAGACTTGCTCAACAGCAAAATAAAACGGCGGGAGAGTTTCCGGCCTTTTGCCCCTTCCATCCTAAAAGAATTCACCGGGGAGTATTTCGAGCAGGTAGACGATGTGCCATACATGGAAAAGGTTTTTCGCATAAAGCCTGAGAAGCGCCGCATCATTCCCGCCGTGACCCATGTGGATGGCACCGGCCGATTACAAACGGTAGCCAAAACCGACAACCCTCGATACCATACGCTCATCGAAACATTTTATAAAAAAACACAGGTGCCCGTTTTGCTGAATACATCCTTCAATGAAAACGAGCCCATTGTGAATACGCCGGAACACGCGTTGTCGTGTTTTCTAAGAACAAATATGGATATGCTCGTATTGGAAAATTTTGTCATCAGCCGATCCAGACTGGCCAACTGACAATTTTGTGTGCCGATTTCTGAAAATCATTCCTTAATACTTGGTGTCTGGAGTAAGGATTCAACAATACGTTTACGTCATTATTTTACAAAAAAAAGTTCATATCTTTTGGAAAGATGCAGCTAATGGGATTAAATTTGTCTCCTATCTCGGAAATGAACTACTCCTGTTATTTTATCAAGCATCCGTTTATTAGTCCTTTCATTGGAGAAGGGCGTATTTTAAAGAGCATTTCTACCCAAACGAATGTTTCACCTCTTCACTGTTATTGATTTGGCAATTACCAGTTACTGAAAACCGATTCGTGGAGCAATTTTGAACAAACACTATCAAACCCCTGTAACTCATGAAGATTTCAGTTGTCACTGTTAGCTTTAACAGTGCAAAAACTATTGAAGAAACCATAAAATGTGTTCTCGACCAAACTTACAAAGATGTAGAATACATTGTGGTGGATGGCGCCTCTAAGGACAATACCCTTGATATTGTAAACCAACACAACGGCTCCATCTCCAAGCTCATTTGCGAACCGGATTATGGCATTTATGACGCCATGAACAAAGGCATTCGTGCCGCTACCGGCGATGTCATAGGCTTTTTGAATGCCGATGACAGTTATGTGAGTCCCAAGGTATTGGAAAAAGTAGCCCGGGCTTTTGATGAAACTGAAACAGATTCCGTCTATGGCGATTTGTGTTTTGTCAATGACGATGACCCCACCAAAGTCATTCGGTTTTGGAGAGCAGGGCCCTGCACAAAAAAGAACTTTTTGAACGGATGGATGCCGCCGCATCCTACCTTTTTTGTAAAGCGCTCGGTTTTGGAAAAATACGGAGTCTTCGACCCCACTTTCCGATTTGCCGGCGACTACGAGTTAATCTTGCGGCTGCTTTACAAACACCATATTTCAACGCATTACATCCCTTATTGCATGGTAAAAATGCGCATCGGAGGGGCGGGCAACCGCTGGTTGGAAAACCGGCTTATTTCCAATCTTGAAGACCGGCTGGCCTGGAAGAAAAATCAAATAAAACCGCGACCCTACACCACCTTTTTAAAGCCGTTGCGCAAGATTTTCCAGTTCACCGGCTTGCGCCCCAAAGCAGCATTTTTGTCCTGAAGAAATAGCATCAGTATTTAAAAGAGGCCTTTCCAGTATTCACACCGGAAGGGCCTCTTAATTATGCAGTACAAGGTATCATCAAAAACCCCGCTCCTGCCTTTCGCGAAGACGTTCAGCTTTCGTTTTTTCAAAAATATCCCTATCCAGGAAGAACGACTCCTCCTGCCCATGCTCCTCCAAAGTCGCTGGCGCTGGTTTTTCATCCGCCTCTATTTCCTCTTTGTACCAATAGGCCGTGATGATGCCCGCAAGTCCGCCGAGCAAGTGACTTTCCCATGAGATTCCAGGCTGATTGGGCAAAATGCCCAAAAAGAGACCACTGTAAAGGAACGTGACAATGACAGCCAGAATAATGGATTTCAAGTTGCGCCGGAATATGCCGCTCCAAAACACGAAAGAAACGAGTCCGTAAACAACACCACTGGCACCGATGTGGAAAACCTCGCGAGCAAAGAGCCACACCGAAAAACCAGTAAGTATGTATATCATAGCCATACTGCGCACCGCCACGCGAGGATAGAAATACATAATCAACACCCCGAGTAAAAAAAGAGGTGCTGAATTGGAAATCAGGTGCGGTATATTGGCGTGAATGAGGGGGGATAACAGGATGCCGCGCAAGCCAAATATGGTCCGGGGGTAAATGCCAAAGGTCCCAAAATCAATTTGTGTGGCGATTTGGATTAAATGAACTGCCCACATCAGCACTAAAAACTGAAATGGGAGTCTGAGACTTTTTATTATGCGGTTTTTTTGTGATTCCATGCTTCTGGTTTTCTGAAAAATAACACCACTCAATTAAAGACATTTAGTTAACGCCCAAATGCAGCAAATTGATTTGGCCACCGGCCAAAGTCAATAATTATGGCATTTTGTGGAAAGTGTTTGCTGCGAATTCGAATATGCCCTATCTTTCCAGCGGCATTTTGCGGATACCTTGATTTTTAATTATGATCGGGAAAACACTGATATATTGAACAAGCAAATTGAGAAAAATGGAGCAAAGACATTATATGGTTGCCTTTTTTTCATCTTTGAAATCTCAAAATCGGTCAGTTTATCATAGGAACTAAAATCCGCGCAATTGCATAAAAATACTGAAATATGAATCGCGTTATCCCAATGCTATTGCTCGCTTTATTGATTACAAGCTGTCAGCAAAACGCTGCTACTTTACCCAGTGTGCCGTTTGAACTCGTTCAAAAATTGTGGAAAGAA
>CAZPHZ010000085.1:0-1685 GCA_964586035.1 uncultured Saprospiraceae bacterium | reverse complement strand
CGCTGCTACTTTACCCAGTGTGCCGTTTGAACTCGTTCAAAAATTGTGGAAAGAATGTACCCAGGTAGACTATATCTTTTACAACTATCCCTTCACTGTGAGTTTGAGCGAAAAACCAGCGATACAATATTCGGTGAAGCATATTGCAGAGACTCCGGCACCACTGAAACCCGAATGCAAGGCCACGGGGCGAGTTACTTACCAGATCAGCGGAGATATTGTGCTCGAAGGGAATTTTTATTTTAGCCAGGGCTGCACTTATTTCGTTTTTTATAAAAATCAGGAAAAAGTATACGCTAATTACATGACTCCGGATGCGGTTGAGTTTTTCAATAACCAAATAAAACAAGGAATGGATTTGCAGCGAAAATTAGAACAGGGTAACCAATAGTCACCAACCGAACGATTGCTGCCCTCTCACATTTAAAGAATACCATCATGCGTTTAGGCGTCATTGATTGTGGAACGAATACCTTTCATTTACTGGTTGCCAGCCCCGGTGAAGACAAAGCATTTGTGACACATTATCGCGAGCGGCAATATGTGCGATTGGGCGAGGATGGGATTTCAACCATCGGCCGGGAGCCCATGGCCCGCGGGATAAAATGCCTGAAACATTTCAAAAATGAACTCGACCGGATTGGCGTAAATCAGGTTAAAGCATATGGAACAGAAGCCTTGAGGCAGGCCTCCAATGGCATGTACTTTATTAACACCGTTTATGAGGAAACCGGCCTTCAAATCCAACTCATCACTGGTGATGAAGAAGCACGGCTCATTCATCTCGGTGTGATGCAGGCCGTACCTGCCTTCGATGGCAAAGCGCTCATCATGGATGTGGGAGGCGGGAGCGTAGAACTCATCATCGCAGATGAAAGCAAAGTTTTTTGGGCACAAAGTTTTCCGATCGGCGTGCAGGTACTTTTTTCAGAGTTTCAGAGAAACGACCCCCTGAGTCAGGGAGACTTGTTTGCGCTGCAGCAACATTTGGATCAAATACTCCAGCCACTGCGACAGGCTCTGCAAGCCCATCAAACACCATTGCTTTTAGGTGCTTCTGGCTCATTCGAAGTTATTGAAGACATGCTCGTAAAGCGCAAACCCCACCCACTTTATTCCCTTGTACCCGTAAGTGATTATTACCAGTTACATAGCAAGGTGCTCGCGTCTTCTACTGCCGAACGCCTCCAAATGCCTAATTTGCCTGCCGAAAGAGCTGAGTTGATGGCGGTCGCTTTTGTGCTGGTGGATTTCGTCATCCGGCTTGCGGGCATTCACCAAATCATACCTTCTGCTTATTCGATGAAAGAGGGGATTTTGAAAGAATCGTTGGGAGAGATGAGAGGTGAGAGGTGAGAGGTGAGAGGTATGAGGTATGAGGTATGAGGTTGGTATTAAAAAGCAAAGGCTCCCGAAACCACAACTTCGGGAGCCTTTGCTTTTTTTAGCTCTGTCCTTTTACCTGGCTCCAGGAACGGAGCAGTATCCATGTGGCGGCAGCTGCAACAACCAACCCGATGGCCGCCTTGCCCATTTCGCCATACATCAGGAACCCGATACCGAACAGCGACCCGTACACGAGAAAGCATCCCGCCACCATACACATTATTTCGAGCGGGAGTTTGCCGGGTAAAACTTCTGCTTGTTTTAATTCACCTTTGGCTATTGCTTGGTTGACGACGGGC
>CAZPHZ010000084.1:0-10669 GCA_964586035.1 uncultured Saprospiraceae bacterium | reverse complement strand
ACCGATATTTGGCTCCTCTGGAGCCAGTATCTGGGAGAACTTAACAGCCCTGCCCCTGGCCCCCTCAGAAAGGGGGGGAGGGGGGGCCAGATAATCAGCGGGTATGCGGCTAACCCATACGTTTTCGCTGACAAGGAATATTTTTTTTACGTATTGCCCCTCCGAGGGCAACCCCGTGGGCGATATGGTGTCCGCCGTTACAGCCGTTTGCGGAAGATGCCCTGCGCCGGTTTTCATGGCTGAATTCCGGTCGAGTCCGATGATGTGCAGCCGGTGGAGTTTTTCCAGCGCCAGGAAGGCCGCCGGCATTTTCACCGTGCTGGCAGGGTAATAATAATGGTCAGCATTGAGTTGGAAAGTGTGCGATTTGAAATGCGGAAAATTTTGCTGATCCCTGTCTATTTGTGTGTAAATAATCTGAACATCGTATTCTTCGGGATGCCTGAGAACAACCCCGAATTGCGCGGGATGAGATTTCATCAATTTGCGAAGCAAATGATGCTGAGCCACCAGTGGTTGAGAGAAAACGGTGAGCAATGAAAACAGAATACAATGTGGCCTCATGTTCTTTTTCCCGCAATATAAAAGTTTCCGGGAATGTGTTATCAATGGTGAAAAATCCACCTGCCGCAAACCTCTGGCGGCCAGACTTCTTACCCAGGCATCGAAAGCGCGAGGACTTCCAATCCATTTATCGTTCACTAAATTTTACTGCCATGAAAATGAAATTGGTTAGTTCAGCTTTCTCTCTTTTTTTACTCTGCACGGCAATGCTGTTCACGGCCTGCCAGACCGCCGGGCCGGACATTGCCAACGAAGAAATAGTCAAAGGCCTGCTGGATAAAACACTCGACCTTTGGAACAATGGCAACATGGCCGTGGCCGAAAATCCGGCAGCCGATAGCAGTGAATGAGTCGATAGTCATAAATACAGACAGCCTTTCGAAGTCCCCGAAAGGCTGTCTGTATAACGGCAAATACCCACCGGCTTACCCTCAAAGCTGCCATAGAAAACCGGTATTCAAAGCCAAAGAATACATGCGGGTTTCCAACCTTGCATTTTCGAAAATTGGCGAAATGTTGCTCCGAAATGTTGGTTCGAGGGTCAGTGAGAGGCGCTTCGATAAACTCACATGGGCGCCCGCCGACAACTGCGCATCGAGTGTGAAATCATTTATGTTTCTTAATAACCTGGTGGCCGGAATGTCTACCTCTCGGGACATGAGCCGGGGATGCATCATGCGAACACCCGTAATGTGCATCTCTTTGCTTATCAGAAAGTTCCCCACGATGCCCCCTTTCAAGGAAAACTCCAGCCACTTGTGGCCAAACCGGTATTCGAGCAGCAGTGGTATGCCGAGATGTTGCATCCTCTCCTCAGCCGTAAAGCTAACCGGGAAAATATGCCCTTCGTTGATGTCCGGCTCGTTGCTGCTGCTTCTGTTGGCCACGCGCAGCTCGACTTCGGCATCTCCGAAAGAAGTTTGAAGATCGGTATTGTAGGTGGTAACCAAGTCACCATTTTGGTCGGTTATGGCCTGATCGGTTGAGTAGCGCAGGCCGATGGTATGATTAGAGGCCTGAGAATATCTTTGGTA
Organism: uncultured Saprospiraceae bacterium; assembly: GCA_964586035.1. Taxonomy (GTDB): domain Bacteria; phylum Bacteroidota; class Bacteroidia; order Chitinophagales; family Saprospiraceae; genus UBA6168. Next base: position 9,071 of record CAZPHZ010000084.1, on the reverse strand, counting down.
ACTAATGCCGGAATAGAGCCGCCAGCTGTTCGTTAAATCCACGCCGGCCAGAAAACCCGCAGCGAAGGATAGCTCCGACGATTCCGTTTTATCATACGGGGTGGATACATCCGTTGTTTTTTGGCGAACATTTCGTCCGAAGTAGGCTGGAGAAAAGTAGCCGTTGAGTGTGATTTTTGGCCCATCTGAAGATACCGTGTTGTTAGCTGAGGGGGATGAAATGGCCACAGACCCAGAGCGCTTAACAAAAATAGATTGATGTAAAACAGTTTTAAATTCTGGCCATTTAAGTGGCAACTGTGCCATGGCAGGAATTGCCGTTTCAGTACCTACAATGCCGATATTAATTTGGGCTGCGCCCAAACTCTGCTCAGGCTGGTTCGCAGATAAGGTTGCCTTTTGCTCAGAAGTTATTGCTGAACTGGAAGGCTCTATCAGTTGATTGCCGTTTCCGGTTGTTGTCGAAGCCTCAGAGATGGATTCCATGGGGGATGCTCTTTCTAAAGTTGATGTAAAAGGAGTGGATGTATGGTCAGTTGCAATATTTCGGTGTGCCTTATTTTTTAAGTTGGCTCTGTTGCCTGCTGTCGATTCGGAGTTGGATAAAATCCCTCCTTTGTTATCTTTCACCAGTAAATCCGATATGGCTTTTACCGGGTGGTTCTTTTCATTTTCATTCAGGTCTTTTTCGAGTTCTTCGATGGTGGCAACTTGCTGGTGAACCATTTGGGTGAGGTCTTCCACTTTCTCCACATAAGCACGCCTCTGGTAAGCAATCACTAAAAGGAGCATCACCAAGAGGGCCAATAGCCCATATTTCAAAAAGGCGGGTTTTCGGCTTCCATCTTTCATACTCGCTTCGATGCCTTGCCATACCTTGCCGGAGGGCATATCCCATCCATTGCCGGCAGGTTGGTCGTCCAGTCCATCGAGCGTACTCCGGAAGAACTCCTCTAATTTGTCTTTATTAGGTTTCATCTCTTGTTAAAATGATGGCTGTAAGTCTCTGCTGTTGGCTACCGGTGATTTGCTGGTGGCCAATAGCTGATGGCCTTGGCCTAAGTTATCATCACTCGTTCCAGCATGCCCCGCAGGGCGGCTTTTGCTTTCGAAAGTTGGGACTTCGAAGTGCCCACATCGATGCCGAGCATTCCGGCAATTTCTTTGTGAGGGTACCCTTCCACAACATAAAGATTGAACACAGCCCTGTATCCTGGCGGCAATTGCTGAATGAAAGTCGTGAGAGCCTCTGCATTCAACCGGGCGATGATGTCATCTCCCGAAGAGAGGTCCCCGGCGAAGGCATCCACGTCGGCAACGAGGAACATTTGCTTCTGTTTGCGCACATGCTGTAAGGCCACATTCAAAATCACACGGCGGACCCAGCCTCCCAGTGCTCCATGAAAACTGAACTTATGCAAATCACTAAACACCTTTAAAAAACCCTCTTGCAGTAAATCCTCGGCTCCGGCCCTGTCGTTGGCATAGCGCAAACACAGCCGGAACATCGGCACTTTGTACCGGTCGTATAATTCCTGCTGTTGTTGCCGTTCGCCATGCAGGCAGCGCCTCACCAGGTCATGTTCGTCGTTATGCTGCAAATTTGTCAATGATTTTTGAGCCGTATTCAATGTATTGGTGCAATTTACGGAAAAAGGGTTGCTCCGACCATCCGCGCAAAAAAAGAGGCGCTCCCTAACGGGGAGCGCCTCTTTTACTTTTCAGCATTGAAATTACGGTAGAAGTTCTGAATGGTTGAAAGTCAAAAGAATGCTCCGGGCAATATTTTCACCATCCCTCACTTCCTTTGGAGAACTCAATTAATTCAGCGAAAACCGCACCGTCACGCCACTTCGAATGTTGGTCGTTGGGTAGCCCTGAGAGGTTTTGGGCTCATTTCGACGATAGTCGAAGAAAAAGCGCAGCGATAGCTGTTTGTTCAATTGATACTCTGCCCATGGGCCAATGGTCAGTGTCCGGTTGCCACGGCTGGGCTCAACTAAGTCGGTGTCGAGTTCGTGAATGCTGGTGATGTCGTCACGAAGCGAAAGGTCGAAGTTGAACTGCAAATCGCCAGCCTGACTCTGGCCCCGGCTGCTGCCGGGGCGGCTTGGTTGCTGCCCTTGGCCAATGGGCCCTTTCCGGGGCTTTTTCTTTTTCTTCTTGGAAGACAGAAATCCGAAACTGACATCTTTCATTTTGTAACCAAATCCAACGGTAAATTCCTTGCCCTTCGTTTCCTGAAGGCGGTTGTCCACAAAACCCATGTTCAGGGCCCTGTTCGTGGTATATTCCACATTGAAAGACATGTCATTTTTAAGGCGCATATCTACGCCGATAAGTGGTTCAAAGGATTCCTGAATTTGGATATTGGGCACTTCAAAACGGGTATAATAATCGAGCTTGGTCTGATCCTGTTTCTGGGGTGCATTTATATCGTATTGCAGGTTTGTCTTGAATGAATTGACCGTCAGCGTACCCTTATAACCGTGGCTGATGCTGAAACTCTGGAAGATTTCTTTGAAAGGAGCAACTTTCGACAAACCATTGTAGGTAAGCCTCCAATTTGGCCGCGGCAAGGTCTTTATTAGTACGTCATTAATATAGTCGGTGCTGACATCCATGGTGGCTGGATCTTGCCCTGTATAGGAAGCCAGGAAGGCCGGTACGAGCACGTTTTGTTGATAACGGCCATAGCCGCGGGGGTATCCCAGATTGGCGTCGTCTTCATTATCGTGGCTACCCGGAGGGCCGGAGCCGAGGCGATTGGCCACAATAATCCGATTGTCTTCGAAACCGTGAAAGAGTCCGTTAAGGTCTTCGTCGAACAGTGTTTTCAGTCCTGAATAAGAAACTGTAAAAGAACCGAAATCTGATGGTATAAGGTGTTTGAACTCCTGTTGAAACCTGTCATTAGGGTCGCCGAATATTTCGTCGCGTCGAAAAAACTCACTGTGGTTTTCCGTTCGGGAGCGGTTCGCCTCCACATCAATTCTGAAATCGGCAAATGGTTCGAGGGTCAGTTTGCCGTCCATTTGTTGTTTGTAATTCTGCGTTACCGGTTGGTTGAGCAATTGATCGCCGGTGATCCAGTCCCAGTTCGAATATAACCAGTCATTTGGAGAATAATAACTGTTTTGGTTGATGTTGGGTTGTGCCCCGGCGACAAATCCCCAGCCCGGTGAGTCGAACGAATGCATGCCGAACAACTGGCTGCTGGGCAGATACCCCGGTACCACAGTGGCGAATTCTTCCTGATAGTTCAATTTCAGTTTGCGTACCAGCATAAGTGGTCGCACCAGTACGCGCTCTACGGTTGTGGGGCCGCTATTCTTTTTCTTTGAAGACCGCCCCCCACGGGCATTTCTATTTTGATTGCGGGAGCTTCCCGGCAAATCTACATTGTTGCGGCCACCCCGCCTGTTTTTGCGGTCTTTGCCTCCTGCGTTGGCTTTTGAATCTTTTGTATCGGGTGTGCTTTTGTCGCTTTTGCTATTGGCACCAGAGAGGCCACCAGCACCACTGTCGCCGCCAGTATCACCTCCTTTGGCACCCCCTTTATCGCGGCGGCTCCTGCTTTTGTTGCTACTGCGGCTGCCGCTGCCTGAGCGGCTGCGCCTTTTGGAATTGATGCTCTTGAGGTAAGGCGAATAATTGTAGAGTTTTTCAAAATCCATATCCCCTCCGACTTGGCGGTTCTGGCCATTCCGAATGACATTGCCAAGGCTAAGGGAACTAGGTGCCTGACTGGCCGCATCCCAAGCGTATGTTGCCCGATAGCTGGCCTTCATGTTCATCCAATCGAGGAATGGAAGTTTTTTAAACGGCACAGTATAAGTGACGTTGATTTTTTGCTGGTAGTTTTTGGTGCGGCCAAAATCTCTGATATTCCCCCAAATAGAATCCCTTCGGTATTGTCCGATGTCGGAGATATAAAGTGGGTCCTGGGTGGGCAGGGTCGAACGCTGAAGCATTTGCGTTTCATCGGGTTCGTCGATAATACCCCGGTTGTCGGCATTGAACTGCAAGCGCAGACTCTTCGTCAAATCCCATTGCAGGTCGTAGTTGCGGTTCCAAAGGAATTGCTTGTTGTAAAATGTGTTGAACAGCGGATCGGTACCAGCAAACCGGTATTTTGTCGTGTTGAAGCGGCGGTCGAGGTCGGTGCTGAAACTGAAAGAATTCGGCAACGGATTGAGATTGAATTCTTTGATAAACTTCAGGTATTTATCGTCTTTAATGAGCTTTTTAAAGGGCTCTACGTATTTGACCTTCCGCGAGAAAGAATAGTCGATTGCTCCTCTGCGTCTCGTCAGCACGTCATTTTCGATAATGGGGTCGCGGCGTGTCGTTTCATCATAGGCATAGGTAAAACTGAAATTCGCCACATCCCAGGGCATGGGTTTTTTCTCGGGATTGGTGCGCTCTTTTCTCACGTTGGTGAAATTATAGCTTTTTATCTCCGTGACGGTTTGTGCCCGTTCCTTTATGATGGTTTTCTCCTCTGGAGTTTCGGCACTGGCCAGCTTGTCTTTTAGCTCGATGTCCAAATCATAAGGGTCGTATTGCGGATTGTGGATTTCTTTGGAATATTGGAAATAGAAAGGAATGCGCAAGCCCGTGTTTCCCGGTAAAAACTTGGACAGTTCCACGTTGGTGGCAATGTCGTATTGAGAGATTTGTTCACGGCTCCGTTCCGCCAATTGCTGGTCGAGAGCCCCAAAGCCTATGCTGCTGTATTTCGAAGATAAAGTGATGGTTCCGAGGTCTGCCATCTGGAGGTCGAGCCTTGCAGTGGCAGCTACTCCCCCGCGTTCGTCGAGACCGAAAACCCGCAGCTCGTTCACCCAAACTTCCACACTCTTTTTATCGCTGGGGTCACAATCAACTCCCTGTACGGGGTTGCGAATGCCAATCATCACCGACTTTACAAGGCCGAGATTCGGATTTCCTTTAATGCGCAATTTGGCGTTTGGCTTGTTGGGGTCGGCAAACCCGGCAGTGTAAACTTTGCCCAATGGAAAATCGCTGCCATTGCGCTCTATCTTCATCTTTTTCAGCAACTCGAAATCGATGCTGAAATCATTGTCCAACGGCCACACCACCCGCGGATAAGCAGGGTCATTATTTGGCGTTGTGATGTCGTCGGAAATCTTGAGGGGTATTTCGTACTCGTAAAAGTTGTTTTTAAAGTCGCTGCCCAAACGGATGAACACGGTGAGCTCCCCATCTTGAATATCTTCGAAACCCATGTCGCAAACATTCGGCTCGGCATGTACGAACATTTTCATTTTGCTGAATACCCGCATGTCGAGATTCACATTCTTGAAAATACCGCGTGCATCACCATCTTCCAGGTCGCAAATTTCCATGGAAAGCGCCTGCTCATTTTGCAGGGCATTCAGATTGACACCGAGGGCCGACTCCCTGCTAATACCCGGTGGCAACACATACCCGTAAGGACTGCGCTGGCTATTTTCTTCGATGTTCACGGCGTTCACCGAGAATGCTGTTTGATCGTTGAAATCGGGAGGGTCTATGGCAAAGCAGGCATCGCCCAACGATTGCTGGTAGCGGCGCCATTGGTTGCGCACTAATTCAAGTGTTGCAAAGCGAAAATTTACAGGTTTTTTAAACCCTTTGTAATACATCCGCATGAAACGAATGGAACGGAAATCCCGGATGCCGCCGACGCGTTTGTAGTTTTCATCCGTTTCGAGCAGGTTGAGCGGCACGCGGAAACGGTACCAAACCCGGCCGCCATCTTCACTGGTGATGGATTCTGTGATGAAGGGGTTGTTGTCGGTTCGTATTCCGCGGTCGCCATCGTACTGTATGGGGATGCGGTATTGGTGATAGCTTTCTGTTTCGCTCAGTGTACGGTCACCGTCGAGGTCTTCAGAGTCGGGCAATTGCGTAGATGACATGACGAAATTGCTGCCTGTATTTTCAGGGGTGTTTCCCTCGGTGCCAAAGAAACGGCTGTATCGCTCGAGCACCGGTGTTTCATTGGTGAAATCGCGATAATGCTTAAAGTCGTCGTTGGAAGGGTCGCTGAGGATGCTTTGGTAGGCAGCAGGTGTTACACCAGCTTGCACGGCATTTAGATAAGGTGCGAATTTCACCTGCTCTAATGTGTCGCTCAATCCGTCGAGACCTACGTCTTGGGCCCGGCGGTTGTCGGTGTCAATGTCGAAGGCATTGGTAATTTGCTGCGAAAGCGGTACCCGTCCCCAGGTGGTTTCTTTTACGCGGCGGCCCTGTGTATTGGGACCGGGAAGCCCGTTTTCAAAGAACTTCCGCGAGTCCGGAAGAATGTCTTCGGAAATATTTCCCAAGTTAAAATAAAGGTACCCATCCATGCCACCATCGGCGGCATCGGGGTTGCCGGTGTCGCTGCCCAGTGTATCGAGGTAAGGACTCATCAGCCAAAATTCGATGAACTCTATGTTGGCCGACTGAAAGTCGTTGGTATTTAACGCCCGCATGATGCCGCCCCAACGGGTGCCGGGGTCTTCCAGCCCACCGGCGGTGTTGAGACCGGATGAGAAGGTCGTCCCTCCGGGAACATCGAAGTTGTAAGGGCCGCGCCGGCCGGGGTTGTAGTTCACATCAAATATCTGGGCGTAGGTGTCGCCAAATTGTTGGGTCGGTGTGAAATTGGGAAAAATCTCCTGTTGCCGGATGGGAAGCGTATAGGGATTGCCCTGGTCGGAGCTTTGCCCCCGCAGACTCGGGTCGATTCGAAACCAACTCAGGTAGGCGCGGTTTACCCCCGGAAGGGTGGTATCCCTCCGCTCCGATTCCGGAAACATGGGGTTGTTATTTTGCTCGTCGTTTTGGGGTACGCTGGCCATCACCCATCCATTGTTGCCAATGAAAGGTGTGCGGAGGTCAATGGTGGATACACTGCCCTCGAAGTCATCGAGATATACCACGCCGCCTTTGTCTTTTTCATCAGCAGTATCTTCGTTGATGGCTTTGGAGTGGCCTGGTTTCAGGGCCGCCGTTTCGGCTGAAAATGTAATCGAGGATTTTTCTTTGGTTGAGTACAGCGGCAATTTGTCCACCAATTTTGTGAGCCATGGAGCATCGTTGCTGTAGTTGACATCGAAGCCGAAGATGCGGTTGTTGATGGGGTCATCGCCGATATTCACCTTTTGCGTGTAAGGCCGTTCGAAAAGATGCAGGTAGGTGCCGCCGAGAGTCAGGTGTTTGTTCAACTCATAATCGGCGCGCAGTCCGAGCATGGTTTTGGTTTGAAAACCAAACAACGTGTTGTCTTCAAAAGACACCTTGATGGGCACCCCGGCATTCAGGATGGCATCATTTAAAATCTTGACCCTGCCGATGTTGTAATCCACTTCGTAATCTACCCCCTCTACTAAATTTTGCCCGCCGGCAGTCACGCGCACTGAGCCGGGCGGTATGTTAAAGGCTCCCAGCGATATTTCCGATGACACGCTCGACTTATAACTGCCCTCGATGGTGAAGCGGTTGAACTCGGCGTATTCCTGGGCCTCAAATTTTGTACTGTTATAAAGTTGGGAAAAGACAAATTTAGCGGAGTCGGCCGGGGTGTCGAATTGGCTGCCCAAAGCGCTTCCGAAAGGCTCCAGCACCGGGAAAATAATGCGGCCGTTGCGGGTGTTGATGGTTACGCCTTCGACAAAGTCGAATACCCCGTCAGGTTGGGGGTCGTTCTGTACGTTCAGGTTGTCGAGGTTAAATACACGGAGCAGGGGCTTACCTGCAAGATTGGTTTCCGGCAAAAAGCGCTTTTTGCCCTCTCCCGGATCGTCGTAAAAAATATCCAACTTAAAATCTTCTCTCGCCACGTTGAAAGCGCCGATGGAATAAACGTTTTTCATCATCAGGTCCCAGGTAGGCAGGTCAGAGGGCTGGGTGGTGCTTTTCAGCATCTTTACGAAGAGCACGTTCTGGGTGGTGGTGTCTGTATTTTGCGGAATGTCTTCAGCTATTTCCCCTACCTGGTATACACTGTCTTTGTACGAATATTCGAACGCCACGCCCACAACCTGGTCGGGCTGAATGTTTACATTCAACGAAATGAACCCGAGGTTGGGGTGGTAGGTGAACTCCGTTGGCGATAACTGCCGGGCGCTCACCTTTTCAAAATCGCGGCCCTGCTGAAAATTGAAAGGGGGCGCTTTCAGCTCGTTCACGGCGCGGTCCACGGTACGGGTACGGCGGTCTTGCACCAACGCCGAATAAATGGGGTTGGCGTTGTTGTCAGGCAGAGCCTGACCATTTAGGTCGGTAAACGCGGGGATAGCCGGGGGCTGAAAATCGGGGTTAGTATTGGTGAGGTTCTCCGTTTCTCCCAAGTCGGCGATGGCAACTATATCGCGAATGTTTTCAACGGCATTCCGTGTATCCGTCACCCACACCTGCATGTTCTGAATCGTGAAAAGCGTTTTGATTTGGGGCAAATCCTGAAGCGCCGCCTCGTAGTTGTTGCGGTTGTAAAAAGTGAGGAAGAAATGCCGGTTTTCGTCGTATTCGTCGGCAAACACTTCGAAAGTTTGAACCTGGCTTCCTCCCTGCAAGCTTATTTCCTCCCGCTCGGACTTTTGTTGGGAAGCCACCGCCGTTAGTCTCAAGCGGCCAAATTGCATCTCCGTCTTTAATCCAAACAAACTCTGACTGCCCTGAATGAGCGTACCACGAAGCGGTAAACTCACGTTGCCGGCCTCTATTTTTTTGATGATGTCGTCTTCACCAAATGCATCGGTGTTGTAGTCGAGCTTCATCGTGTTGTCGAAATCGAAGGTTGCTTGAGTATTGTAATTGGTGGAGAGTTTCAATTTTTCGCCGATTGAACCCTGCACGTTCATCTGGATGGCCATATCGAAATCGAAGCCGCCTTGCCGTTGTTGACGTTGAGTAAAGCTTGGATTTTGCACATTCGAAAACTCTGCACCAAAGGTCAGGTCTATATTGCCCTGCGGGCGAATGTCCACCTCTGTGCCGCCAAAAAGCCTGTCGATGCGTTGGTTTTTTACATCCACCCTGGCGATGCGGTCTTCGCGGCCTGTGGCGCTGCCCGC
>CAZPHZ010000083.1:0-10686 GCA_964586035.1 uncultured Saprospiraceae bacterium | reverse complement strand
ACCAAAAACATGCGATGGGTTGGAAAGGGTAGAAGTATTGGCAGCCCCTGAAGCAGGGTCGCCGAAGTCCCAGGCCCAATCGGTGATGCCACCCCCCGCCACAAAAGTAGATGCATCAAAAAACTGGGTAGGGGCATTGGGACATGCGGCAGAATGGTCAAAATTTGCAGCGGCAGGCACGAGCACGTCTTTGAGCGTACCTATTTGGCAAGAACCGCCACCTACCGCGTTTACCTGCCCCACGAGCACCACGGTGTAATACCCAGGTGCCGTAAAAGAATGCGAGGGGTTCTGTAAGTTGGAGGTGTTGGATGCCCCACTCCCCGGGTCGTCGAAGTACCAACTGAAACTGCCGGGAATGAAATTAGTTGAGGTGTTGTTGAAATCAAAAATATTGCAATCTGCCGTTTGGACGGGATTGAAATCGACGTTACCGGCAGGCGTGCATGCCGGAAGAGGTGGCCCACCACCAAGGCCCAGACACAGTCCACCGGAACAGACTCCACCCACCGCCTCGCAATCCACCAATTCGAGTTGGTTGGACAACGCTGTGCAGCCATTTCCATCGGTGACTTCCACCTGGTAGATACCGGGGGCGGTCGTGGAATAAGTGGGTGTATTCCCACCAACGGAGTTGCTGTTGAGAGTCCACTGGTAGTCGTAACCGGCACCTGTGTTCAAGGCGTAAATGGTAGCCGCCGGACCGCCGGAACAGAGGGCGTAATAAGCGGGAGTCGAAATGGTGACCGATGGTGGAGGATTTTCCTGGATATTAAAAGTGGCGTGCGCCATGCAGCCGTTGATGTCGGTGACCTCCACCTCGTAATACCCCCCGCCGAGGCTGGGAGCAGGCAGCGTCGAGACAATGGCCCCAGCTACATTTTTCCAGACATAACTCGCGTATACCACCGTAGTGGTCACTGGCGTCAACTGACCGGCGCATACAGCCGTGACGTTTACCACAGGTTGCGGTGGTGGCAGCACAGTTACGTTGAACGATTTTGTGATGCCGCAAACTTTGGCGGTGATGGTTGCTGCCCCTGCGGCATGCCACAACACGTCCACATTTTCGGTGCCCTGCCCCGAGATGACCGTCCCGGCATTTGCAGGTGAAACCTGCCATTGGTAATCTATATTTTCAAAAAATGGAGCGGCATAGTTTCCCACTGCATCTTCGCAAACTTCCACATCTCCGCTAATAGTAAAATCTGGAATTGGGCCCGCCACCAGAGTTACCGTGTCAGAGGCACAACCAAAGCCGGTGGTGGCAACTTGCGCCACCGAAACTGTCCAGGGGGGAATTCCTCCCCACATCACGTTGACGGGGTTGCCGTTGAGTGTGGATATTGCACCCCCGTTATCGACAGTCCAGGTAAAATCGTTGATGGGAGAGCCGGTGGCGATGTAGGTATATGTTTCACCAGGACAAATATTCTCCTCACCATTTACGCCACCCGGAGGTGGAGGCAGGGCGAGTACTTTCACGAACACTTCGTATTTATCGCTGCAAAAACCGGTGCCGTTGGCAGGTTCAGCCCGAACGGTGTAGGTATCCGGAGGGAAATTGAACGGTACATTCACCGTACTCACAGCTCCACCCATCGACCAGACGGGGATACCGGCCGCGTCCAACACGGTCCAATGGCTGTTCACCGTACCGTTGGTAATGGCGTTGATGGCCTGGTATGTGCCGGTGGTGTTGCCGCAAACCTGAATAGGCCCGGCCACATAAAACTCTGGCAAAATGTTCACCTCGAGTGTGTCACTGCCGCCGCAACCCAGGTAGCAATTGTCGTATTCAGCGATGACAAGTTGCGGGTTGCCCACATTGGCGTCGCCGAACCACTGCACAGTGATGCGCTCGCTGCCTTGGCCGTTCTCGATGAAACCGCTGCCCAGTACCGACCATGTGATGTCCGTACCTTGAAAATCAGGGATAAAATATTCTTCAATGCTGTTTTCGCAAACCTTGTCGGGGCCTTGTATCTGCACATTTCCGGATACAATGGGAATGGGCACCATATTCGGCAGGTTGCAAACCGAACCGGCACAGCCGCTCACATCGAGCGAAATGGTACCTTCCGGGCCAGACTGCCATTGTATGGTGATGAAATTATCGGCCGGGCCGCCCCCATCGAGGATGGTACCACCGCCGGCAATGCCCCAATTGTAAGTGCCGCAGTTTGCATCGGTGGAGTAGGTCACCGTTTCGCCCTCGCAAATGGTGCCGGTGCATAGAATAGCAGGTACCGCTGCCGCAAGCACGTTCACGGTGACGTAGGAAGTGTCGGCGCAGAAGCACTCGTTGCGTGCTATTAGAGCCACGGTGTATGTTCCGGGCGTATTATAGGTGTAATCCGGTTCGAACTGGGCCGATGTGTTGTTGTTGCCAAAATCCCAGCTATAACTCGTGGCGTTGAGGCTTTCATTTTGGAAAAAAATGGTTTGCCCCTGGCACACTTCAATATTGCCCGCCACAGCGGGCGGAATGGAGCCTATGACGCCTTCCGGCTGTTCGAGAATGTCCACACAAAGCGAGGCAGTACCGGAGCAACCGGAGGGACAGGCGATTTGAAAGGTCGTCACGGCTGTGCAGTTGGTGGCGTCGGTAACTGTCACATAGTAAATGCCTGGGCACAGACCGGAAGCAGTATTGCCGGTGACCCCGTTGCTCCATAGGTAAGTATAGCTCACCTGGTTGCCTCCCGCCGCCTGTAATTGGACAAACCCATCACAGGCGTTGCAATCGGAGGCGTGCACCAATTCCACCGGAAAGGCCGTTGTCCAGCATTCCGTGTCGTTGAGCACTATGGTAAAATCGCACTGGCCGAGAACCACTCCGGCGTTGTCCGAAATAGTGACTATGTACGTACCCGAATCGAGGCCGGGGAAGGAAAAATGATTCATGATGCCGCTCATGTTAGCAATGTAACCATTGGAGCTGCTTATGGTAACAGACACCGGTGAAGGGCCATCCAGAATATGCACATAGCCGGTACCCGTCACGTTGCCGGGGTTGGAGAAATCGATCGCCTCCTGTCCGCAATAGAACTGCATGGGTGGCAAAAAGGCACTGCTATCGCCTACCGATGCCGTCACAAGTCCCTGTCCGGGACCGCCCCAGTCCACGGTGAGCTGGGTGCCGTTGGGGGCAGAGCTCGCAGCCCCTATAACTTCCCACGTAACATCCGAACCGGCAGGCACCCCGCCCGCTTCGTAAGTCGCTGTGGTAAAGGCGCAGACCTTGTCGCAGGCGCTGAGGCTGTCAGCGCAGAGGGCAGAGGTAGAGACGATGAAGGGGTCTATGGCCGTGGTGACGGATATGATAAAGGTGGCATCGAAAGGTATCTGGTCTGCCGTGAATCCGAAAACTGACAGCGCATAAGTACCGGCTGAGCTTCCGCAAAAAGTGACTGGATTTACATTGGGGTTGCTGATACCTCCGGGCGAGCCATTGACCTCCCATTGCACCTGGCTCACCAAACCGGAATCGAGTACTAGTTCATACTGCCCGCACTCACCTACACACAGCACTTGCAGGCCGTTGATAGCTGCCGTTTGACTCCTTGTTTTTTGAGTGAAAAATGCTGTCGCAAAAACTATGGTGAAAGCCACACAGGTTATCATTCTCCTCATGGGAAAGAAGTTTTAGTTGTAATCGGTTATGCGTGAATTATAGCAATTAAAAGGGTCGTCAGGTGAGATGCCACCAACAAAAGGGATAGTAAAAATAATACCTGCCGTCCGTAAAAGGAAACCCAATCGCCGTCTGGAGGATTTTTTACAAAAATGCCTGCTCATTATTTGCCGCACCTTTTCCACATTTCCTCTTTTCCAGCCCTCTCATTTTCCCATTCCATTTTCTCATTTTCCATTCTGAGCGCAGCGAGGAACCCTACCTCGTCTAACGGGTCAAAGTTTCGCGCAGCGATGAACTCTCCCAATCCAAAAGTGCCATCTCATTGGCGGGCATAATTCATCAAATCGGGAAACTTCTCCATCAACTTTCCAGCTTCCGCCTTCGAGACCTTCCAACCTTTGACAAAAGCGGAGACTTCCGCCCTCGGGTAGCCCCGTTCCGTCAATTCCCGGCGCCATTGCTCCGCCGACTGATAGGTCAGAAACATGCCCACCCCAAAATAAGATGTGCCACCGGCCGGTGATTGTTCGAAACACCCATCTGGATAACTGCGAAACAAGTCATCCAAAGATACTCCGTCGTCCAGCGGAACCTGCACTTGGTAGTACAAGCCTTCCATGGCTTTTCTGAAAAAAACTTCACCGGGGTCTGTAGTGGCAGGCCTGGTGAGGTGAATTCCAACGGGCAATTCGTTCAAATTTGGGATAAAAATATCCACCCGCCGGTTTTCTGCCGGAGCATCTGCGTCAAGAAGTTTCGCAGCACCGAGGTAACGCAACACGAGGTTGTCAAGAGGCACCTCCCACAGCCTGAGGCTATCGAGTACACCCGGCAAAATATCCTGCCCCGTCTGCGGCGTTGGGTTGGAGGGATCGCAATGGGCGGCGAGGATTATTTTGGCCTGCGGCCAATTCTTCATTAATTGCGATAGCACCTGCAAATCGCGCAAATTTGTGGTGACCACCCTGCCGCCGGTGCCGTAATAAAGCGGTGACAGGGTCACTGGCTCACTGCCGGTGAATATATCTTCCGGAGCCACTGTTGCCTCCGATGCACCGGTCAATGCACTCCGATAGACGGGCACGAGATAAAAAGCCACGGGCATTTGGGTGCTAATTTCCTCGTTTCGTGGCTTGCCGAAAAGCGCCACGTACAAATCCTGCCCCCCCTGGCCTTCTTTTCTCGAAGAGGAAATAAAGGCGCGGCTGCCGTCGGGGGACAACAAAAAATCTATGTCGTCACCAGCCGAATTGAGGGGCGGGCCGGGGTTCTGAGGAGGAAGCCAACTCATCGTCTTGTCGAGGTAGGTGGAACGAACAATGTCGGAGCCGCCGAAGCTGCGCCGGGGATCATTGGTACTGAACCAGAGCGTGCGCCCATCGGCAGCAAGGAAAGGTGAACTGTCGTCGTAGATGGAGTTGATGGAAGGGCCAAGGTTCTGCGCAGTTGTCCATTCACCGTTGCGAAGTGAGCTGACGTAAAGGTCGAGGCCGCCAGAACCGCCCGCCCGGCGGCTGGCAAAGAGCAGAATTGTGTCGTTGAAAAAGAAGGGGGCACAGTCGCCCTCCCATGCTCGCATGGGGCCACTGAATTCCTTGGAAAACAGCGTGCGGCCGGTAACATCTTCACGAAAAGTATCGACGAGGATGTCGCCACTGAAACGCGTTTCGCCCCGGAAAAAATAAAGTTCAGCACCCTCCTTCCTGAAGTCCAATGCCACCTCGTTTTCGATGGTGTTCAAAAAAACGCTGAGCCTCCGGGGAGGCTGCCAGTCGCCATTTTCGAGCTCGGTAAAATACATGTCGCTGCCGCAAGAACTGCTTCCGTCACATCCTGCATTGCCGGGCCGGAAGGAGGAGAAGTACATTCGTTTCAAGTCGTTGGGACTGAGCAGGGGCCGGATTTCATCTCCAGCCGAATTGATGGTATTGCCAAGATTCATCACCGTGGCTTCGAGTGGATTCCGCAGCACTCGCATACCCGTGGCGCAGCGGCGAATGTCGTCTTTTACTGCGGCGCGTAGCGGGTGGTCGCGGGGGGCGTTTTTTAAAAAAACTTTGTACATGCGCACGGCATCCTCAAAGGCCAACCGGGCGTGATACACTTTGGCCAAATAGAGATATGCATCGGTGGGCAGGGAGGCGTTGTTGGTGACGGCCTGCCGCAGAACAGATTCGGCGCTACCCAGATCGTTGGTTTCGAAATAGCAAATGCCAGTATGGGCGAGCGACTCTGCATCACCGGGTTTCAGCTCATTGTATTGGAGATAAAGCTGAAGGGACTCCTCGTATTGTTTTTCAGAAAACAGCGCGGTAACCCGCTGCTTCAGAACCGTTGCGTTCTGCGTCCGGGCAGACGGAAGCATTGCCCATAGGGCGAAAAATATGAGGATTGTTCTGGCCATTAGCAAAGAGCGATGAACAATGAAGCGGCAATCGTTCATTTCTCACTGTTCATTGCTCATTGATTACGCTTCCAGGTTGGGGTCGAAGGCTTCGAGATAGTCGCCCACTTTGCGCAGAAAGGAACCACCGAGGAAGCCGTCCACCACGCGATGGTCGTAGCTCAGAGAGAGAAACATCATCTGACGCACCGCAATGAGGTCTCCGTATTCCGTTTCCACGACAGCGGGTTTTTTGCGGATGGCGCCGATAGCTAAAATAGCGACTTGCGGCTGGTTGATAATGGGTGTGCCCATGACGTTTCCGAAAGTGCCAACATTGGTCATGGTAAAAGTGCCATCCTGTATTTCCTCGGGTTTGAGCTTATTAGCTCTGGCCCGGGCGGCAAGGTCATTCACAGTTTTGGTGAGGCCAACGAGACTCAGCTGGTTAGCACCTTTGATGACCGGCACAATGAGGTTGCCCGAAGGCAATGCTGTAGCCATGCCGATGTTGATGTCTTTTTTTACCAAAATGCTATTCCCTTCCACGGAAATATTAATCATCGGAAAATCTCCAATGGCCTTTGCGACTGCCTCGGTGAACAAAGGGGTAAACGTAATTTTTTCGCCGTATTTCTTTTGAAAAGCCACTTTGTTTTTCTGGCGCCAGTTGACGATGTTGGTCACATCCACTTCCACAAAACTGGTGACGTGGGGTGAGGTGTGTTTTGACATCACCATATGATCGGCGATGAGCTTGCGCATGCGGTCCATCTCCACGATTTCCACATTGCCACTCACGCTTACGGCTGGTGCCGGGGACTGTGATTTCGAGGCTGAACTGCGGTTTTCAAGGTATTTGAGGATGTCTTTTTTGGTGACCCTGCCATGAGCTCCACTACCCGGTATGCGTTCCAATTCTTCTGTGCCGATTTGCTCTGTTTTGGCAATATTTCTGACGAGGGGTGAATAAAAGCGGCCACTGCCACTGGTTGCCGGTATATCGGCGGTTGTTTCTGCCACCCCGGCGGTGACGGGTTCTCTTTCGGGCTGGACGGGTGCAACTCCATTGGTTTGGCCATTTGTAGCAGGTATCGCTTCTTCCTGAACCTCCGGCGACGGCATGGCAGCCGACTCTTCCCCTTCGGTGGCTACAACGGCAATAACCTGCCCAACAGGCACTACGTCGTCCACCTTGTATTTTACTTCAGCCAGCACACCGGACACAGGGGAAGGGACTTCGGAATCCACTTTGTCAGTGGCGATTTCGAGGATGGTTTCGTCCATTTCCACCGAATCGCCCACGTTTTTCACCCAACGAAGGATGGTGGCCTCCATGATGCTCTCGCCCATTTTGGGCATTATCAATTCTACTTGTGCCATATATTCTTTGGCTTTTAACTTTTGGCCGGTGGCCAATGTAAATTGTTTGGTTAGGCTTGCAAAGTTAGGGAATTTCAAGATGAGAGTCACTCCTCCGTTGACTATTGCTTTTTGAACATTATGAACAATTCATCACCAGTCGCAACTGCGTCGCTTGAAAACGAGTTTTTTGGAGCTGGCAATTAAAAGCCGTTACCCGTTCATTGGGTTCCTCTCAGAAAAGGCACAAAACGGAAATCGCCCCAGTTTTCCTCGATGTATTCGGTCTCCGATTTTCGGATGAAGCGTTTCATTTTTTGCAGCTTTCTGCCCACGGGAATGACAAGCATGCCGTCAATTTTGAGTTGGTTGAGCAACGGCTCCGGCACTTTATCTATCCCTGCTGTGACGATAATTTTGTGATAAGGTGCAAATTCCGGGAGTCCCTTCGAGCCATCCCGGAAATAACAATGCACATTGCTGAAGCCGATGGCCCCAAGAAATTTTCTCGTTTTGTCAAATAAACTCTCCTGCCGTTCGACGGTGAAAACCCGCGCCCCCATTGCACTGAGAATCGCTGCCTGGTAGCCGGAACCCGTGCCTATCTCCAACACCTTGTCTCGCTTTTTCACCTCCAAAAGTTGGGTCTGAAAAGCCACCGTGTACGGCTGCGAAATGGTCTGCTCGCATTCTATGGGCAGGGCCTGGTCCTGATAGGCGAGGTCGGCAAAAGCACTATCGAGGAAAAAGTGGCGTGGCACGACATCCAGAGCAGCGAGCACCTTTTCATCAGTGATGCCTTTGCGCTCTAACGACTCAATGAGTTTTCGACGCAGGCCCTTATTCCGGTAGGTATCTTTCAAGGATAGCATTTTTTTTAACCCGGTCAATATTCAATATCGGTTTCAAGAATGACTGAAATTGGAAATATAATACTAATCGTCCAGCTCCTCTATATCCCTGTCAGCAAAGCTGTCCACCTGCCCTTGCTGCCGCAGAAATGTGCACCATGAGCAGTTTGGCTCGCCACAACCTTCGTAAAATTCCCGGCGCATGATTTTGCCGTAAGTATCTGTGATAAGGTCTTTCATAAATGCAACATCACCGGGCTCGAAAGCAATTGTTTTGCGGCGAAATTCGCCTTTAGCATCGGGCTGGAGATAGGAAATTTCAGCCGAGATGGCCCGGAATTGGTGATGGCGCCAGCCTTCAAATAGTATTTTATAAAAAACGAGTTGCCGCCAATAATTGCCACCGTGGGGATATTTTTCGGAAGGTCTTCTAAGTCTCGAGGCATCCTGGCTGCCGGTTTTATAGTCCACCAAATGAACCGTGCCACTGCTGGCCGCATCATCTGGACTGCCACTGAAATCGATGCGGTCAATAATGCCGGTGAGCGGCACACCGTTTATTTCCACGTCTTTGAGTTTTTTCTCTACCTGCACTTCACGGGGCCAGCTGCGTGAATGGGCTCCGTAATAACCTCGCAAAAAATCCTGGCCGAGCGAGAAACGGCGTCTGAAACCTTGCGGGCTGAAAAAGCCACGCAGGAGCTCCATTTCCACTTTGAACAATCGTACAAACTCCTCCAGCGGCGGGAATAAATGCTTTTTGTTTAACAGCATTTGCTCGAATCCCCTTTGCATGGCATTGTGCATGGCGAATCCATAACTTGCGGCTTCACTCGCCACCACCGGTACTTTCAGCACATTTTCATAATAAAAACTGAGCGGGCAGCGCAGGTACTTGTTGAGGCTCGAAACACTGAGCCTGAAGTGCTCCAAAACAGCATCCACAGCCTCCAGGTCGTATGGGTCCACTGCCGGCTTCGACTCCATCAATAGCACCGATTGGGCAGCAGCAATATCAGAAGCAGGCATTTCCAAATGCTGTGGTTCGAGCTCCATTTCTGTCAACAACTCATCCACAAAAGTAGCGCGTTGCAGCTCTTTCCCGTCGTCGTTTTGCGCCGGGAAAGAAATGTGCAGCCTTTCTTTGGCCCTCGTTATAGCCACGTAAAACAGGCGGCGGCGCGCCTCCATCTCATCCGTTTCTCCAGACAAGGTCAATGTATCGGGAAAAGAAAACCGGTAATTCCCAGCTCTTTTGGCAGGCTCCCACTGGTTTTTCACGCAGCCGAGCAGGTAGACACTGCGAAATTCAAGGCCTTTGGAACTATGCGCTGTCAAAAGATTGACCGCCTGCGCACCGGCCTGTTTCGGCGAAGCCGGAGAAGCAGATTGCCGGATGGCCAACGGCAGCCGGTTGGTGTCCATATTTTCGATGATTTCGAGGAGGCGGGCTAAGGTAATGCGGGGATTCCGGCTGGCTTCATTCTTTACAAAATCGATAAAAGTATAAAGCGCTTGCAAGTTTTGATACGCGCCTCCCTCCGGTTGCGGGTATTTTTTTTTGCTACGCAAAAGATGATGGAGAAGCTGGCTTCGGTTGATGATGCGCTCAATGAATGCCGGTACCGAGTAATTGGCGTACTCACCAAGCATAGCCTCGATAAAAGCGGAAAAGGCGGTTACCTCCGAAGCTTTTTTAAGGCCGCATTTTTTCAAAAATGGCTTGTCAGCTATGGCCTCACGCCAAAAGGGTTTCCCTTCCTTTGACTTTCCTGCATCAGGCGAAAGATGAAGGGCCAGCCTTGCCAAATCGTGTGGGTGTATGCCAAAAAAGCTGAAATGCATAAGCCGGAATAACAGGTGCTCGCCACTGTATGGCTTGACGAACTCCGCTTGCAGATATTCCAACAGGGTTCGAAGGTTTTGGATGAGCGGCAGGTCGAGTACGTTCACCGCCCTGCGGGTACGATAGGGTATACCCTTTTTCTCCAAAAGCTCCAGCAGACGCCTCACCTGGCGGTGCTTCGCATAAATGACAGCCACATCATCGAGAGGAAAACCTTCTTTTAATAAGTTCTCCAATTCGCCGGCAATGGCCACCTCCTCGTGCAGCCGGTCCGGGTAGCCATTCACCACCGGGAACGATTCAATTTCCGCAAATTCTTCGTGCCGGGCAGTCAGCACCTTGCCTGATCCGAGTGAGGAGAGGTTGTTGACGAGGCGCAATTTATTCTCCCTGATGAGGACGCCCGCCGTGTCGAGGATGTGTTGACTGGAGCGGTAATTGTCTGTCAGCACCACTATTTCCAAACTTTCGTGATAGGTCTGGTAAAAATCCGTAATATTTTTCAGCCGGGCACCCTGGAACTCGTAGATGCTCTGGTCGTCATCACCGACGATGAACAAGTTGGGGCGGTCCCAATACTCGACGAGGCGCTGCAACACCTCGT
>CAZPHZ010000082.1:0-10691 GCA_964586035.1 uncultured Saprospiraceae bacterium | reverse complement strand
AAAAATGAGTGGGTATTGATGCTTCACCAGACATTCAGTTCCTCTGCGAAGCAACAAGTCAATGTCGGCGCCGGAAAAGTGAACTGCCAGTTTTTCAGCAACAGGGGTCGCCAATATAACGTCCCCTATGAAAGCCGTCTGGATGAGGAGGATTCTTTTCATAATTGCAAAAAAAAGCTCCAACGAGAATCTCATCGGAGCACATTCAAAGTTATGAAAAATTTACCTACTTTATGATTTAAACGGCGAAGCTTTCGCCACAACCGCATGTCCTTGCAGCATTGGGGTTTTCAAAATGAAATCCTTTTCCATTCAAGCCGCCGGAAAATTCCAGCGTAGAATTGAACAGGTAGAGGAAGCTTTTCAAATCCGTTACGACTTTGACACCGTTGTCCTCAAATACCTGATCTTTGGGTTGGCTCTGGTTGTCGAAATCCATCTTATAAGACAGACCAGAACAACCTCCGCTGGTAACTGATACTCTGACAAAATAATCTTCTTTAAGCCCTTCCTGGTTCATGATTTCCAGGATTTTGACTTTCGCACTGTCTGCAACTTTTACCATGATTACAATTGCTTATTAAATTAAGCACCGGCAGCCTCCACTTCGATGCCATTCTTAGTTCGATAATCTTCTATAGCGGCTTTGATTGCGTCTTCCGCCAAAACGGAACAATGAATCTTGACCGGAGGCAGAGCTAGCTCTTCCACTATTTCCATATTGTCAATTTTCATGGCCTCATCCACCGATTTTCCTTTCAACCATTCTGTGGCCAACGAGGACGATGCAATAGCTGAACCACATCCAAAGGTTTTGAATTTTGCATCCATGATCTGACCGGTTGCATCATCCACTTCGATTTGAAGCCGCATGACGTCGCCGCACTCGGGTGCTCCCACCAAGCCCGTGCCGACATTGGACTTCGTCTTGTCCATTGTTCCCACGTTTTTGGGATTCTTAAAGTGCTCTAAAACTTTTGAAGAATATGCCATTATTTACAGATTTTAATTGATATCAATGATAATTTAATGCTCTGACCACTCTACCTTTTCCAGGTCAACCCCTTCTTTGTACATTTCCCAAATTGGGCTTAATTCCCGCATATGCGTCACGCCTTTCTTGATAGCTTCTATGGTGTAATCTATGTCCTCATCCTTCGTAAATCTTCCCAGGCTGAATCGCAGCGAAGAGTGCGCAAGGTCATCTCCGAGTCCCAGAGCCATCAAAACATAAGAAGGTTCGAGAGAGGCTGAAGTACAAGCAGATCCGGAGGAGAGCGCGATGTTTTGGTTGAAAGTCATCATCAACCCCTCCCCTTCCACATGTTTGAATGAGATATTTGCCACATGCGGCATCCGGTGGTTCTTATCGCCGTTGACATAAACTTCCTCCATTTCTCCAAGACTATTTTCCAAACGATCGCGCAGGCCGCTCAGCCTTTTAGCATCCGCCTCCATTTCATCGAGTGCTATTTCTGCGGCTTTGCCAAATCCAACAATGCCTGGGACGTTCAATGTTCCTGACCGCATCCCTCTCTCGTGGCCACCACCGTCCATTTGTGCCGTCACCTTCACCCTAGGTCCTTTTCTTCGAACATAAAGCGCTCCAACTCCTTTGGGGCCGTACATTTTATGCGCCGAAAAGGCCATCAAATGAATGCCCATTTCTCTGGGGTGAGTTGGTATTTTACCGACAGCTTGCGTCGCATCACTAAAAAATAATATACCGTGCTTTTCACAAATTTCACCGATTTTCTTCATCGGTTGAATTACCCCGGTTTCGTTGTTGGCCCACATAATGGCAACCATCACAGTATTATCCTTTATGCTTCCTTCCAGTTCCTTTAAATCAATCAACCCATCCCGTTCTACATCGAGATAGGTCACTTCTGCACCCATTTTTTCCAAACGGTTGCAAGTGTCGAGAACGGCCTTATGCTCTGTCTTGGCTGTAATGATATGGTTGCCTTTGCGGGCATACATTTCAAATACTCCTTTCAAAGCGAGATTGTCGCTTTCAGTAGCTCCGGATGTAAATATTATTTCTTTGGAATTCACCCCTATCAGGTTGGCTATTTGCTTGCGGGCGTTATCCACGGCCTCTTCTGCCTCCCAGCCAAAGGGGTGATTTCTACTCGCTGCATTTCCCGGATGCAAATAAAAATAGGGCAGCATGGCCTCCACTACTCTTGGGTCGCATGGTGTAGTGGCGTTATTATCAAGGTAAATTTTCCTCGTGTTCATTGAAATGTAATTGACTATGTTTATTTAGATTTAATCTAAAGCGCAAATATAACAGATTTTGCAAAAAATAGTTGGTGGTGATTATTTATTTTTTGGGTGAAGTTTCTCAATCCACGGAATGTGGGTCATCTCGCCTATTGCACCGGGAAGACTTTGACAATAGTTTGCCTGACCGTTAATGAATCGTTAAGGCCAATGTGGTTTTGTTTCATTCAGATGTGGTGGGCATCTGACATCCGTAATCGAGGAGCACGGTGAAAAGGAGACCACTCTTTTAAAGAATAAAGCGAACTTTGGTAATTTTAGGATTGAAACTCGCAATAATTTCACAACGCTGCTTTCTCCTCACTCTTCACAAATCAAATGGTTATGAAACTCTTTTCGAACAAAAGACTTAAGCTTGCTTCAACGACTGTGCTCGTCGTTTTGATAGCGCTATTGGCAGCTTGCACATTTTCAAAAAATACAAGAGGAAACAGATATCGCAGTATTGCACCATTCAACCAATCCAATACTTTTATGAATCACGACTACGACAAGGCATGGAGGGAAATCGACAGCCTGGAACAGGAAGGACTTCCAAAATCTGCCCTCGAAAAAACGAAAATCCTTCTCGCAACAGCTCGGGCGGATAGCACGCAGCCTCAAATAATCAAATGCCTGGTTTACAAGGGAAAATTCCAGTCGCAATTAAACGAAGACGGACTTTTCCATGCGATTGAAGAATTGAAAGAAGAAATGGTCAAAGCTCCGTTTCCTGCGCGTAATATTCTCCAGTCTGCGTTGGCCGAATTGTACGCTGGCTATCTCGACAATAATTACTGGGCGTTCAAAGACCGGACGCGAACCATTGAATACGACAACAATGACCTGCGCACATGGACGATTGAGCAAATCATCTCCGAAGCCTCCGCACTATACCTTGCCTCTGTTCGGGGGGAACAATTGAAATCGATACCAATTGGTGAATTCGACATCTTGTTGACTCAGGGGGAAAATTCTGCCGGACTGCGCCCCACCCTTTTTGACTTTTTGGCTCAAAGAGCCATCTCCTATTTTTCAAACGAACGCACCTACCTGACTCAACCGGCTTACAAATTTCAGATTGACGACCCAATGGCATTTGCCCCGGCCGGAGATTTCATCGAATGGAGTATTGAAACAGCAGATACCAGTTCGCTCAAATTCAGGAACCTCCTGCTGCTGCAGGAATTGTTGCGCTTCAGAATCACGGAGAATACGAAAAACCCGGCGGCCCTCCTCACCGCAGATTTACAGCGGCTTCGCTTTGTTTTCAACAATGCCGTGATGGACGAGAAAGACAGCTTGTATGTGGCCGCATTATCAAAGCTTCAAAAAACATTCGGGGACGACCCGGCCGTCGCAGAAGTTTACGGCCAACTGGCAAATTACTACCATGCGGCAGGAAGCAGGTATAGCGCCCCTCCTGTGGGTGTTCCGGAACCGGTGAATACGAAAAAATGGCTTTGGAAGCAAGCGCATGAACTTTGCGAAGCTGCATTGGAACGCTATCCGGAGAGTTATGGAGCGCAGCAGTGCGCCTCGTTGAAATCCACCATTGAGACCCCTTCAATCAACTTGCAAACGGAAGAAGTGAACCTGCCGCAGCAGCCTTTTCTCGCCAGGTTGGAATACCGGAATGTATCGGAAGTCTGGTTAAAGATTATTCGTTTTGATGAGAAAAGAAGGGACGAACTGCAAGAATTGAACAATCGCTCGAACGACGAGAAGGTATCATTCCTAAATGGTCTTCCTGCCCTGATGGCATGGAGCGTTTCTCTTCCGGATGACGGTGACTTTCATCTGCACAGCACTGAAGTAATGATGCACGCCCTGCCGCTGGGCGAATATATCGTGATGATTGCTGACAATGCTGCATTTTCGGGAGCCAAAGGTGGCGTTGGCTACCTTACCACTCATGTTTCAGCCATTGGGCTTTGGAGTCGGCAGGGAGGCCCCGAAGGCAGCACTTTTGTGGTTTTCGACCGGCAGTCGGGAGCCCCTGTTTCGGGAGTAAAAGCTGAATTCTGGACCAGCAATTACAATTCTGTTTTCAGAAAAAACGAATGGAAGAAACGATCGACTGTTACAAGCGATGAGTCCGGGTTTATCGCCCCGGGATTAGACGGCCGGGGGGACAGCAATTTCAAAATAGTGCTTCGCAACGGAAATGACACTCTGGCTACCGGAAATATTTTTTACAATTCCACCTACAGAAACAACCCCAGACCTTACGAGCAAACCCGCTTTTTCCTCGACCGCGCCATTTACCGGCCGGGGCAGACCATCTATTTTAAAGGCATTGCCCTTTCGTTCGATGAAAAGCGCATACCCTCGATTGAAAAAAATAAATCCGTAACGGTCACCCTGCTCGACGCCAACTACCAGAAGGCAGCAACACTGGAATTGAGAACCAACGAGTACGGCACCTTTAACGGCCAGTTCACCTCCCCGCGCGGCGGTTTGACCGGCAGGATGCAATTGCAATCGAGCATTGGCGGCAGCGCCAAATCATTCCGCGTGGAAGAATACAAACGGCCGAAGTTCGAGGTGACTTTTGAACCCCGCACCGGCAGCCACAGGTTGGACGACACGGTTCATGTGACGGGGGTTGCCACCTCATTTGCAGGCAGTCAACTCGACGGGGCGATGGTGAGTTGGCGGGTGGTGCGGGAGGCCCGTTTCCCGTGGCTCCCATGGTGGTACCGCGGCTGGCTGCCCTGGAGCAGCGAAACGATGGAAATTGCCAACGGCACCACTGAAACCGGTGTTGACGGGAAATTCGACATTCAATTTGCGGCACTGCCTGACCGCAGCATTCCCGCAGACCAAAAGCCGGAGTTTTCCTTTAAAATAATGGCGGATGTCACGGACATTACCGGCGAGACACAGAGCAATGAAACTGAGGTAAACGTGGGGTACATCTCCATGCGGGCCGATGTGGTGCCCGCCGGTGACGATGCCCTCCCTCTCCGCGGGCAATCTTTGAATCTGGCGAAATTGCGGCAATTCAACCTCATCACGGAGAATTTAGACGGACAATTTCTGCCGGCAAAAGGTCGGGTAACCCTCGCCCTGTTGCAATCGCCCGAAAATGTTTTTCTCGACCGTTATTGGGAAAAACCCGACCGGCAGGTGATGAGCGAGGCGGAGTTTAAAAAGGCATTCCCCCGTTTTGCTTTCGGCAACGAAAACGAACCCGGCAAATGGACGGTGCAGCGCGTGGTACTCGATGAAAACTTCGATACGGAGCAGGCAAAATCCATCCTTTTGCCAAAAATGAAACTTGCCGCAGGCTGGTATGTACTGACCCTCGCCACGCAAGACAAATACGGCCAACGCATGGAGGTGAAAAAATTCATCAGCCTGTACGACCTGAAAGCGAAGGCCCTCCCCTCTCCTGTGGCCGGCTGGCACGTTTTGGAAAAAAGCTCTTTTGAACCGGGAGAGGTGGCGCCGCTTTATTTCGGCACCACGGAAAAGAAGCTCTCTGTTTTATTGGAAATGGTCAAAGATGGAAAGGTGCTCCGGCGCAAATGGCTGCACGTGAGCGACCTGTCGTCGGAAAAATACGAGGTAAAAGAAGAAGACCGCGGCAACGTCACCTATTTTGCCTCGTGGGTACGGTACAACCGCTCGGCGAACATGACCGGCACCATCGGTGTGCCATGGTCCAACAAAGAGCTTTCCATCGAGTACAGCACCTTCCGGGATAAACTCAAACCCGGTCAGGAAGAAGAATGGACGCTCAAACTGAAAGGCCCTAAAGGGGAAAAAGTAGCCGCCGAAATGGTGGCTGCCATGTACGATGCGTCGCTCGATGCGTTCGCAGCAAATAACTGGGACTTGAACGTATTTCCCGTTTCGTGGAACCGGATGCGCTACGTTGCATCCGGGTTTCAGAGCCATTCAACTCATTGGTTGAGCTATCCGCGGCTTTCCGGAAATGCAGGCGGGAAAATCATCCGCACCTTTGACCAGTTCAACTGGTTCAACTGGAATTTCGCCTTTGGCGGTGGCAGGTACGTTTCGTACGATGCGGCGGAAGCGATGCCGAGAGCAGCAGAGAAAATGGTCATGAAAGATGGCGCCGAACCTCCTGTAACGGAAGCATTGGCGGGTAATGCCCCCGGCGTTGAAATAGCGGATGAATCAGAAAAGCCGCCCTTGCCGCCAAAGCCATCCGGGATAGATTTGTCAAAAGTGAAAGTTCGTGAAAACCTTAACGAGACGGTATTCTTTTACCCGAATCTGATGACCGACGAGGAGGGCAACGTTTTGGTAAAATTCAAAATGAACGAGGCATTGACCCGGTGGAAATTCCTCGGCTTGGCGCATACCCAGGATTTGAAAATCGGCACGGCGGTCAAAGAAGTAGTCACCCAAAAAGAACTCATGGTGATGCCCAACCCGCCCCGGTTTTTCAGAGAAAACGACGAGATTGAGTTCACCGCCAAGGTGGTGAATTTGACGGATAAAAAACTGAGCGGCAACGCCCAGCTTCAGCTCGTCAACCCGATGAACAGCCTGCCGGTGTACAAATGGGAGGACAATCCCCGGTTTAACCGCAATTTTACCGTGGAGGCCAACCAATCTGCCCGGCTGGCCTGGCGCTTCAAGGTGCCCGATGTGGCCGGTGTGCCCGTCATCGAGCACACGGTGGTGGCTGCCGCCGGTGAATTCAGCGACGCGGAGCGTGACGCCGCACCAGTGTTGTCCAATAGGATGCTGGTCACAGAAACCCTCCCGTTGCCGGTGAAAGGTCATGAGACCAAATCCTTTGTTTTCGATGCTTTGAAAAATGCGACCTCCCCCACCCTGCGCCACCAGGGTCTCACGCTGGAGTTCACCCAAAATCCCGCGTGGTACGCCGTGCAGGCGTTACCCTACCTGATGGAGTACCCGTACGATTGCACGGAGCAGGTGTTTTCGAGGTATTACGCCAACAGTTTAGCGACGAGTGCGGCAAATGCCCATCCGAAAATAAAGGCGGTTTTTGAAAAATGGCGCAACTACCAACCCGAAGCCCTCGCGAGCAATTTGAGTAAAAATCAGGAACTGAAAACGGCCATTTTGGAAGAAACACCCTGGGTGTTGCAGGCGCAAAGCGAGGAGCAGCAAAAGCAGAATATCGGACTGTTGTTCGACCTGAACCGCATGGCTTACGAACAGGAGGCGGCGCTGAAAAAACTGCAAGACCGCCAGTTGGCAAATGGCGGATGGGCCTGGTTCCCCGGTGGACGCGACAACTGGTACATCAGCCAGTACATCGCCGAAGGGCTGGGGCATTTGATGAAACTGGGTGTCGCCGATGTGGAGCAGAACCCGGCTACATGGCAAATGGTGGAAAAAGCAGTGCAGTATTGCGACGACCGCATGGTGGAGGAATATGAGCGGATTGAGAGGAGTGTTAAAGAGGGGCATACTAAATTTGAAGACGACAACCTCGGTTCCATGGCCGCACATTATTTATACATGCGCTCTTTCTTTCTCGAAGACAAGTCGGCGCAGGCTTCTGTTGAAGGCATTTCCGGCAGAAAGGACCGGAGGTATTTGCCGCTCAAGGGTAAAATTCATGCGGTCCACAATTACTATTTGGGGCAGGCCCGGAAGTATTGGTTGCAAGAAGGCATTTACACCGAAGGCATGCTCGCACTGGCGCTGAGCAGAAATGGTCAGGCTCCGGCAGCAGCCACCATTGTGAAATCGCTCAGAGAACGGGCCCTTCACCACGAAGAACTGGGCATGTACTGGAAATACCCCACCGGGTGGTGGTGGTATCAGGCACCCATTGAAACCCAGGCCCTCATGATTGAAGTTTTCAGCGATGTCGCCAACGATGCCAAAACGGTGGAGGAATTGAAAATTTGGCTGCTGAAAAACAAACAAACCAACCATTGGAAAACCACCAAAGCCACTGCCGGGGCCGTGTATGCCCTTTTGCTAAATGGGGAAAACTGGCTCCTCGACAATGTCCCGCTCACCATTTCACTGGGCAGCGCCGGAGATGTCAATGCTCCGGTTTGGCAGGCTGCCATTCAAAAAGCTCAAAAATCGGCAGAGGCAGGCACGGGCTATTTCAAAACCAGCTTTTCTGGTGACGAAGTGAGCAGCGGCATGGCCGGCGTGACGGTGGAAAATCCAAACGACGTGGTGGCCTGGGGAGCCATGTACTGGCAGTATTTCGAGCAGTTGGATAAAATCAAGACTTTCGAGAAAACCCCGCTGACGCTGAAAAAACAGCTATTCCTGGTGGAAAATACCGCCACCGGCGAAGCCCTGCGGCCCATTGCCGAAGGCACCCCCCTGAAAGTGGGCAGCAAGCTGAAAGTCAGAATCGAATTACGTGTGGACCGCGACATGGAATACGTACACATGAAAGACATGCGAGCCAGCGGTTTCGAACCCATCAATGTTTTGAGCAGCTATAAATGGCAGGGTGGCTTGGGATTTTACGAAAGTACCCGCGATGCCGCCACCAATTTTTTCTTTTCCTTTTTACCCAAAGGAACCTACGTATTTGAATATCCTCTGAGGGTGGCGCTCAATGGAAATTTCTCCAATGGAGTCACCACGATACAGTGCATGTATGCGCCGGAATTTACCAGCCATTCGGAGGGAATCAGGATTGACGTGGAATAGATTCCCGAATTTTATTTATTCATCAACCAACCGTTTCTAATTACGCGGCCTCTTTGATTTGATTTGAATTTAATTTTGCACGTGGATAGTTTGTTTTGGCGAGGCTTTTGTAAATATTCTATCGTTGGAGTTTATGAGCGCACAACAAATACTGACAATGCTACCTTCAAAATTCAAAATTTTTTTTGAGTTGCATTAAAAAGAAAAAGTCGATTTCAAGTTTCATACAATTAGTGAGAGTAAATGACGCGGCTGTCCGAAAATCGGATAGCCGCATTTTTTTGCCCTATCTTTGCCGGAAAAATTGAAAATGAAAAATAGAGTAATTGGCATTGGAGGCGTTTTTTTTAAAACAAAAAACCGCGAGTCTGTCATGAAATGGTATGAAGAACATCTTGGCATTCATACCGAATCATGGGGCGCTGTCTTTCCATGGCGGCGGAAAGACCACCCTGAAAAGGAGACCTATACGGCATGGAGTCCTTTTAAAAATGACACCGAATACTTTGACCCCAGTCCGCACGAATACATGATTAACTACCAGGTGGAAGACCTGTCTGGCCTGCTCGAAACTTTGCGCTCGGAAGGTGTGACCGTGTTGGGAAAAACCGAGGAATCTGAGTTTGGCAAGTTCGGCTGGATCATCGATCCGGAAGGCCGTAAAATAGAACTTTGGGAACCCCCGGAATAAGAACAACCCCAATCTCCCCTCTCGCCATCAAGCCCTCAACAGGTATCGGTTCAGGGCTTGATGTTTTCAGTTTCTGATATAGAAGCAGCCCGTTTCTCTATGAGCAAATTCGGATTGAGAAGAATGTGAAAGTTCAGATAGTTGAATTCGCACCAGTTGAACTTTCTAAATTCCATACTAGTCGTTTGAAATGCCAGCCCGTCCCCAAGTTGCACCTTCCTCTTGTGTGGAGCAAATAGCGCTCACTTTTATTCCCGCTCAAATTTTAGTAAAAAAACTTAGGAAACTTTAAACCTTTTAAACGTTTCCAGTGTTTCCCGCCTATTATTGGAGTTCACTGACCCAAACTTTGCATGACATGGAATTAAAAGAAGAAATTACTATAAGAGCTGAAAAGATGTTTTTAAAGCTCGGCGTTCGCAGCGTTACCATGGACGATATTGCCCGGGAATTGGGCATTTCTAAGAAAACGCTTTACCAGCATTTTGAGAACAAAGACAAACTCGTGGCCGAGGTCGTCATCACCCATGTAGACCGGGAAAAAAATATGTTGGACGGTATCTGCGAGCAGTCGGAGAATGCTGTTGATGAAATGTTGAAGATGGGAGCATTTATTACCGCCATGATTGAAGATGTTTCGCCAAGTGCTTTATACGATTTGCAGAAATACTACCGAAAATCATGGGAAACGCTGATGAAAAAACAGGATGAACAGACTTCTTGCTGCATCGTTAAAAACATTGAGCGCGGGCGGGAAGAAGGTTTGTACCGCAAGGACCTCAACACAGATATCATTGCCAAACTCTATGGAAAAGCAACCTACATGATAGTGGAGGAGTTGTCGGTTCCCAATTCGAGATTCACCCGCCGGGAATTGATTTGGGAACTCCACGATTACCACATCCGCGCGATTTCCACGGCAAAAGGCCTCGCCCTATGGAAGGAATTACAGTAGAAAAAAACGGACAAAATCACACAATACTAACCTGACAAGAAAGAATGTAAATGAAGAAATTCGGAATTACCCTCGTTTTGATGATAGGAATATCCGCATGGATGGAACTAGCCGCTCAGCAGCCCTTGAGCCTGAAAA
>CAZPHZ010000081.1:0-10764 GCA_964586035.1 uncultured Saprospiraceae bacterium | reverse complement strand
ACCGGAAGCAATATGCCCGTCAGGCGTCGTCCATTGGTATACGAAAGAACCGCCTGTGCCCGATCCCATCCCATCGAGTGTGACTGCCGTCAAAAGGCAAGAGAGGCTGACCGGCGCTTCCGCGACAGCCGGCGGGGCTGTCGTGTTATCAGCAACTGTTAATGCATCTGTGGCCGAACAACCGTTGGCATTGTCAATCACAGTGAGTATGTAATACCCCGAAGCATCAACCACTGGAGAAGTGGTATTTTCTCCGCTCAAAATATTGCCGTCTGTGGTTGTCCACCCAATTGTGAGAGCCCCGTTTCCGAAAGCTGTCCCATCGAGTGTCAAGCTGGGGAGGAGGCACGTCAGCACGGTATCATTTCCTGCTCCGGCTACCGGCAGTTGCACATTTTCTAAAACCTGCGCCGAGGCCACTGAACTGCAATTGTTCGATGTGTCGGTAACTGTGAGAAGATATGTGCCGGGAGCATCCACCTCCGGTAAGAGGGTTGTTTCGCCGGAGGCAAAATTTCCATCCACAGTAGACCAAGTAATCATTATGCCGGTGCCGGTTGATGAGCCTGAGCCATCGAGCACTACATTGTTCGTAATGCAATCGAGGGTATCTGCTGTTGCAATCGCCGCCGTTGGTGCATTGGAATCCTGAGAAACGAGAACTGTATCGGTGGCGGTGCAGCCATTGATGGCGCTGGTCACAGTCAGCGTGTAATTGCCGGGGGCATTCACCACCGGCGTCAGCGTGGAGCCGCCCGAAACGAGCTGACCATTAAGCGTTGCCCAAACATAACTGATCCCGCCGCCCTGCGATGACAAAGAGCCATCGAGAGTGGCGCTTTGCATGGCACACGAAAGGGTGAAATCCGCGCCTGCATCAGCCACCGGAGGAACTGTATCCTGCACCACCGTCACAGTGGCGGTGTCCGCACAACCATTGGCGTTGTTGGTCACAGTGAGAAGGTATTGGCCGGGGGCATCTGCCACTGCCATGAGGGTATCTGCGCCAGAGGCGATATGGCCGCTGGTTGTGGTCCATTCGTAATGGGGCATTCCAGAGTCAGCAACGCTGCCCATGAGTTCAATTTGTGGCAGCAAACACGTAAGCGTATCAGGGGCTATGATTTGCACCTGAGGTGCAACGATTGACTGATCCACAGTCACGCTATCGGTAGCTGAGCAGCTGTTTAGCGTATCGGTCACGGTCAGGAAATAAGTTCCGGGTGCTGTCAACTCAGCGAAAATCGAATCAGTAGCCCCGGCGATGGTGCCACCCATCGTGGTCCATAAATAGAGGATTCCCGGCCCCGTGTTTGTGCCCGGCCCGCCCCCCATGAGACTGGTTTGAACACAAGTCAGCGTATCGGATGGGCCGGCATCTGCCCCTGGGGGAATGGTATCGGCCGTCACGGAAACAGTGGAGGTTGCCGAGCAGCTATTCCCACTGTTCAGCACCGTAAGAGTGTAAATTCCAGCACCATCAACTACTGGCATCAGTGTAGTGTCGCCGGAAATTAAATGACCGCTGGTGGTAACCCACTGGTAACTGATTGCCGTCCCCGTATCCGAGCCGCTGCCATCGAGGGAGGCAATGGGGGAATAGCAGTTTAGGATTGTTGAGGGTCCGGCATTTGCTGTTGGTACCACGGTATCCTGTACCACGGTGACCGGCAAACTCGAAGAACACATATTCGAGGTATCGGTCAGAGTAAGTGAGTAAGTGCCGGGGGCGTCCACTTCTGGAGTGAGTGTGTTTTCACCGGCGGTGAAATGCCCATTGGGCGTAGCCCAAACAAAGACGATACCCTGGCCGGAACTACTGCCGCTTCCATCGAGCATAATAGAAGTTGTAGCGCAGTCTAATTGGCCGTCAAATGTGACACTCACCACGGGGGCATTGGCACTTTGGGTGACCTCCACCGAATCGGTGGCCGTGCAACCATTAATGGTATCGGTGACGGTGAGGAAATACATTCCGGCGGCATTCACCACCGGCGACAAAGAGGAGTCGCCCGCCACGATGTTTCCACCGGAGGTGGTCCAGGAATAAATCACATCCGCTCCCTGGCTGGATGCACTCCCATCGAGCGTATCAGAGGCAACTCCGCAATCGAGTAACAAAGTTGCACCTGCCTCCGCCTCCGGCATCGTCGTATTCTCCGCTACCCAGACGGAATCAGCGGCTGTGCAACTGTTGATAGTGTCGCTAATCATTAATATATAAATGCCCGCTCCAGCCACCACGGGAGTCTGTGTGGTATCGCCTGAGAGTATGCTTCCTCCGGGGGGTGTCGTCCATGCGTAGGTAAACGCCGGGCCCTGGCTCGAAGCCGTGGCGCTCAATTGGACGGAATCCACAGCACAGGTTAGGGTATCCGTCGGAGCTATGTCAGCTATGGGAGGTGTGATATTCGCCAGCACTGTGGCGGTATCTGTAGCCGTGCAGCCATTGACAAAGGATGTGACAGTCAGCATGTAGGTACCCGCACTGTCAACAACCGGTGTCAAAGTAGTATCGCCGGAAATGATGTGTCCATTAAGGGTTGTCCATTGATACTCACCCGAACCGGATCCGCTCCCATCGAGAGTCACAGACTGTATCAGGCAATCGAGCGTTGTGGTGTCGCCAGCCACTGCCATTGGGGGTGTGGTGTCCTGCGTCACAGGTACCAGAGCAATAGCAGTACATTGGCTTTGATTATTCGTCACCGTGAGTTGGTAGGTCCCCGGGGCGTCCACCACGCAATTGTTCTGCGTGTTGCCGCCGGTGAGGATATTTCCATTTGTGGTAGACCAGGCGTAGCTGATGCCGGAACCTGTACTGCTGCCCTGTCCGCTAAGTATCAGGCTGTCCGAGAAACAATAGAGGGTGTCGGGTGCGCTGCCTGCAGCTACAGGGGTATCGAAATTCGCGGTCACCATCACCGAAGCCGTTGCTGTACAGCCACTCGGAGAATTGGTTACAGTCAGGGTGTAAGTGCCGGGTTGATTGATCACCGGGTAGAGCGTATTTCCACCTGAGATGATACCAGATGCCGGGCTCCACAAATAGGTGATGCCTCCTCCCGTGGAGGAACCGATACCGTCGAGGGTGATAGTAGGTGAAGCGCAGTTGAGCATGTTTGGAGCCGCTGCCGCGGCAAACACAATACCAGGGTCGGGCAATACCTGCACGGTAGCAAAATCGGTGCAAACTATATCGCCGTTGTCGTAGGTTACGGTCAGGGTGTAGCTGCCCTCTGCATTGATGGTAGCAGAAGAAGTGGAGGCACCTGCCACGATGTTTCCACCGGAGGTGGTCCACTGATAGCTTATGTTGGCCCCTGAAGAGGAGGCGCTGCCATCGAGTACGATACCGCCGGGCAGGGTGCTGCACGGCAGAATGGCTATTGCCGGAAGTTGGGCCATCACATTCACCACATCTACCATGACTTCGTCCATGGCAGTGCAGGCAGCTCCAAAATAGATGTCGTCGAGTGCGTAATCGTCGCCGAACAAGCCGTTGCCAGAATTTTGGGTGGTGATGCAAACATCGGCCGAGGTGGCGGCTCCGGAGTTCCAACTCGCCGAAAACTGCTGCCATTGGCAGGTTCCCCCACTGTAGTTGTATACACTGCCTACCAATACTCCATTCACTGAAAACTGAAGGGCCGCCGGATCAATGGGGGATGAAATGATCCAAGCACTCATAGTGTAGGTATTGTTGGGCACCACGGGAATCGTTTGGCACCAAATATTGGGACCCGGAATGCCGGCGCCATTCACGAGCATCATGTTGCCCGTGCCATTACCGAATGTATGGTCGTCGCACGGAGGAAATGTGGAGATGACCACCGCCGGTGAAGTTGTGATAACATAGGTCCCCGGAGTAATGGGCGTGGCAGAATAGGTATAGTCGCTTGTAAATGCAGTATTCCCCATTTCGAAAGCGGGGTTTGTTACGAGATTGGGGGCCGTGGGGTCGAAGGCCTGAGCTGCCAGGGTATAGGTCATTGGTCCGAGCACCGTGGCCGTTGGTGTTAGGATGTTGGGGTCGTTGAGGCCGGTAGGGGGGGTCCAACTGAAGTCGATATAATTGCCTGTGATACTGCCGTTGAGAATGGTTTGTTCTCCCATGTTGCACACGAATTGGTCGGCACCCGCATCGACCGTGATGGGGCATTGCGAGGTGAGAAGAGGGAGGTGAAAAGTGAGTGCTAAAAGGGTTACAAGTAGTTTTAATTGTTTGCTCATTGGTGGTGCGGTTGTTCTTTCGGCCGTGAAGATACGATTTAACAAACTTTTCCCATGGCAAACCAAAAGGTGCAATGCCAGAAGATTTAACCCAATCTTAACGCCGGATGTAACCAACCAAAACAACTTGTCGTCATTTTTGTGGTCATTTTCGTAAAAGTCAAAATCAAACAAACGGCCTGATAATTGACAATAGTCACCGCAGATAATTTCGTATAGCAATGAACTTTTTGGGCAATTCGGAATTATATTCTGTCAAGTACAGTTATTAACCCTTCGAAAGGCGCTACTGGTCTATAAATTTTGAAGACTTGTAGTGTATGAAAATAAATTTGCACCACTAACACCGAATGTTTTTTGCCGCGGGCTAAAATATTAGACTGCGGCAAAATTCAAATGCCAAAAGAAATGATTACCCGGCTTAGACAACTCAATTTATTAGTCCTCGCATTTATTGGTCTTTTTACTTTAACCTCCTGTGCGCCTTCCATAGCAATGGAAGACTGGAAGCAAATTGTACCTCACTCAGGCCAAAGTCTGTTGGACCAACTCGGTCAACAGGAGGTGGTAAAAATGACACTCACTGCTGATTTCGATTCTCTTTTACAGAATCGAAATACCAATGATTACAATCCCGGGGTGCTCAGGTATGAAGACGAAAATGGAATCGACCAGACGTACCACATCAAATTGCGACCCCGCGGTAAGTTCCGCAGGAAAATGTGCGATTTCCCACCCCTGAAATTGAATTTCTCGAAAGATGAACTTCAGGCTGCCGGTCTGACGCCTTTCGATAAATTCAAATTAGTGACGCATTGCCTCGACGATGCACCCCTTAGCCGAAGGCTGGTTTTGCGCGAGTACCTCGCCTATAAACTGCTCAACGAACTGACCCCCAACAGCTATCGCGTTCAGTTGGTGAAAATAACTTACCGCAACCAGAATAACGAGCGGAACAAAAGCACCCGCTGGGGTTTCCTCATCGAAGATGACGACGAACTTGCGTCCCGTATGGAATGTGAAGAGTGCAAGAACTGCATGGGGCGTGGAGCAGAAAATTTTTCGCCATCCCATGAGAAAATCGCATCATTATTCCAATACATGATTGGCAATAGTGACTGGAGTTTAAAAATGAATAGAAACATCACGCTTTTCACCAAACCCGATGGCACTTTTGTACCGGTACCCTACGACTTCGATTTTTCGAGATTTGTCGGGGCTCCGTATATGCGACCCAACTCGGATTACCAACAAACCGGAGCCATGGAGCGCATATTCATGGGGCATGCCACGTCGGCAAAAGAGCTGTATGCGACCATCGCCTATTTTAAAACAAAAAAAAGTGCCCTGACGAGATTGGTAAGAAACTTCTCACTTCTTGAAGAAGATGACCGGCTGGATCTGGTTCAGTATTTGAATACTTTTTACCAGGACATCGCTGACATAGACCATGCTCAACAGGCTATGTTCCTCGCTACAGATTAAGATTTAACAAGCAGTTTTTTCATACTAATTCAATATTTCAGGGCGCCAGATGGTGCCCTTTTTTTATGGCCCGGTTGCCGTGGGATGGAAGTAAAAAATAAGAATGAACTGGAAAAATTCCCAGTCCGCAATATTATTCAATTTCACACCCTATTTTTGCCCCAAATTTTCTCCATGCAGTTGCTCATAAAAAATGTTCTGATTGTCCATCCTGCCTCTTCTCACGACGGTGAAACCACAAATATTCTCATCAAAAAAGGGCGAATCACCGCCATCGGAAAAAGCATCACTGCGGAAACTGCGGAATCATTCGATGCCGCGGGAGCTTGTGTATCGCCAGGTTGGCTCGACCTCGGTGCCCAAACCGGCGACCCCGGTTTCGAGCACCGCGAGGACTTCAGCACGGTGACGAAAGCCGCAGCCGCCGGCGGGTACACGGCCATTGCCTGCCTGCCAAATACCTTTCCCGCCATACACTCCAAATCGGAAGTACTTTATGCTAAAAACCGGGCAAAAAATAACCTCGTGGATTTTCTGCCTATTGGTGCTGTATCGCAAGATTGTGCCGGAAAGGACATCACAGAGATGTACGACATGAACGCCGCCGGTGCCGCCGGCTTTTCCGACGGTAAAAACACCGTGCGGGATAGCGGACTGATGATGCGTGCCCTTCAATACGTACAGCCTTTCGGTGGCGTCATCATTAACCATCCGCTCGACGAGGACATTGCTCATGGCGGTCAAATTCACGAAGGGGTAATGAGCACCTCGCTCGGCCTACGGGGCATCCCCGATATTTCGGAGGAATTGATGGTACAGCGCGATATTTTTCTCGCCGAATACACGGGCAGCAGAGTGCATCTGCTCAACATTTCCACGGCGGGGTCAATGCGTCTTGTCAAGGCGGCTAAGGCCAAAGGCATAGATGTGACGGCCTCTGTGGCGGCCATGAATGTAGCTTGCGACGACGGTTATTTACACGACTTCGACAGCAATTTCAAAGTGATGCCGCCCCTCAGGGGCAAAGTTGATGTGAAGGCACTCAAAAAAGGTCTGAGAGATGGCACCATCGATTGTATCACAGCCAACCACACGCCATTAGATGAAGAATCGAAGAACCTCGAGTTCCCGTTTGCTGCTTTTGGTGCCATTGGCTTAGAAACTGCCTTTGCGCTGAGCAACACGTTTTTAAAGGGGGTGTTAAACACGGAACAGCTGATTGAAAAACTGGCCATCTCACCCCGTCATATTCTGGGACAGGCGGTGCCTGAAATCGAAGAGGGTGCTCCCGCAAACCTCACCGTTTTCGACCCGGAGCGGGAATGGACATTTACTGAAAAGGACATCTTTTCAAAATCAAAAAATACGCCCTTCAACGGGTGGAAGTTTAAAGGAAAAGTTTTGGCAATCGTCCACAATAATCTATTTTCCATAGTGACACAAGACTTATCTGACTAATTTTTTAGGACAACCGAAAGTCTTGATGCATATTACCTCCCGAAAAGTTTTTTTTTAACCAACTAAATTCAAAACATCATGGCAACTTTAGACAATCCTTCCGAAATTCTGGACGCTTCGAACGTACCCATTCGTCCCACAGCACAAAAATACGGACTCATCGGAGCGATGATTCTCATAGTCGTTGGACTTGCAATGAACCTATCCGGGCTTATTGATTACACCCAAAAAGGCGGAACAGGCAATACCATCGCCAGTATTTTACAATACGGCATCATAATTACCATTGTCGTACTTGCCATCAAGACGCACCGCGATGACGACCTCGGAGGGTATATTACGCTTGGCCGCAGCCTGAGCGTTGGCATGCTCACCGGTCTCATCATAGGTATCATAACGGCCATTTGGGCCTATGTTTATTTTGGGTTCATCGACCCGGGACTCGTCGACCAAATCCGGGAAATGGCACATGATAAAGCACTCGAAGGAGGCACCACGGAAGAGCAACTCGAACAAGCGGCCGGCATAATGAATTTTTTCACCAGCCCGGCATTTTTTGCCGTAGCCAGCCTGATAGGCACCCTACTTATTTCTTTTGTCGTCTCCCTCATCGGAGGAGCGGTGATGAAAAAAGAATCTCCGGAGGCCATGGTATAATTGCAAATGATCTGTTCAGTGTAAATATCATGACTCATTCATAGCCATCCATTTGTGAGTAATTTTGCACCTGTCATCATTCAACGGTGATCATTTATCATTAATAAAACGCATGCAACAAACCGCAGTAAAATACGGTATCATAGCAGGTATAGGAACCGTCCTGTACCTGCTCGTTTTTTATTTTATTGACCCTGCCCTGATTCTCAAACCGCTTGTTTACTGGAGCACGCTCATCATCGCTGTTATCGGTATGGCGGCGGCAGTGTCGAAGGAGCGCTCCGAAAACGGCGGGCGCATTGCGCGAAAGGAAGCCATGAAAACGGCGTTTCTGGTTTTCGTGATTTCCATGCTTTTTTTCAATGCCTTAGTTTACGTCCTCTTTAACTTTGTGGACCCTGGTTTATCGGAGATGCAAAAACAAATTATGGAAAATGCCGGCAGAGATGTGAAAGACCTCGACTTAAAGATGACCCTCGGCAAGGTGCTGTTCGGATATGCCTTCAGCCTGATAGGCGGTTTTTTTATCTCCTATCTCGTAGCTTCAATAATGAAAAAGTGACTGGTGATTATTACTACTTTGACAAATTAGAATACTAGTTGAACGGCAGGCCGGAATATTCGCCCCAAAATATTTTACCCTTTCGTCCTGGTGGAGCTAAATGTAAAATAGTATAGTGACCAAATCCCAATTCACCATTTCACCAAATTCCTATTCACCAGCATGGATATCAGCGTAATCGTACCACTTTTCAACGAAGAAGAAAGTCTGCCGGAATTAGAGGCATGGATCCGCCGGGTCATGGAACACCACGGGTTTAGTTACGAAATCGTTATGGTGGACGATGGCAGTAGTGACAGGTCGTGGGAAGTTGTGCAAAAGCTATCTGCGAAAACCCCCTTTGTCAAGGGTATCAAATTCCGCCGCAACTACGGCAAAGCTGCCGCCTTGCACGTGGGCTTCAAATTCGTGAAAGGCGATGTGGTGATTACCATGGATGCCGACCTTCAGGACAGCCCCGATGAGATCCCCGAGCTTTTCCGCATGATAAAAGAAGACGGGTTCGACATGGTGAGCGGATGGAAGAAAAAGCGCCATGACCCCCCTTCCAAAACCATCCCTTCAAAACTGTATAACGCTGTCACCCGGAAAATCAGCAAGATAAATCTTCACGACTTCAACTGCGGTCTGAAATCATACCGGCTCGCCGTGGTGAAAAGCATCGAAGTATACGGCGAGATGCACCGCTACACGCCGTTGCTGGCCAAATGGGCCGGTTTCACCAACATTGGAGAAAAGGTAGTTGAACACCGGCCCCGTAAATACGGAGTCTCGAAATTTGGCATGAGCCGCCTCATCACGGGCTTTCTCGACCTTTTATCCGTCACCTTCATAGGGAAATTCGGCAAGCGCCCGATGCACTTTTTCGGAGCCCTCGGCTCAATGTTTTTCGCCGGTGGCTTCGTCATCTTACTCTATCTTAGTTGGGCCAAAATCGTTTACAAGGAATACGGCATCACCGAGCGGCCGCTGTTCTATTTCGGTATGCTTGCCATCGTCCTCGGCACCCAACTCTTTGTCACGGGTTTTTTAGCCGAGTTGCTCGTGCGCAACTCCACCACCAGAAATACCTATGTCATTGAGAAGAAGACCGCAGGAAGTTGAGTAGGGTTGCGAATAATTCAAAAGATATAGTCAGGGTGGACTCTACCTTCCTAAACCCCCTCAACCTGCATTCGCTTCGGTACCGCCTTCCCGATGCTTCCCAGAGCCTGGCCCAAATCGTATATTAAGTCACTGGCATTTTCCACACCGACGGAAAGGCGGACGAGATTGCTGCCGATGCCGAGCCGGAGTTTTTCTTCGGGATCGAGGCCGGCGTGTGTCATTGTGGCCGGATGTTGCGCCAGCGATTCAGTGCTGCCGAGACTCACGGCCAATTTCACTAATTTCAGGCTGTTCAAAAAGGAGAATGCCTCTTTTTCGCCACCCACCACTTCGATGGAAACCATGGCTCCGGGCGAGTTGCATTGTTTTTTATAAACGGCGTATGCCACCCCATCCTCAGGGGTAAGTAGGCCGAGGTAATGCACCTTTTTCACCAGCTCTTGTTCGCTGAGCCAGCTTGCTATTTTACGGGCGTTGGATTCCTGCTGTTGCATGCGCAGTTTCAGTGTCTCGAGACTGCGGAGCAATAGCCAGCCGGTCCAGGGCCCGGCCATGTTGCCGAGGAATGTGCGCAATGTTTTTATGCGAAGCATCAATTCGGCAGAGCCAAGGCAGGCACCTGCGATGACGTCACTGTGACCGCCGATGTATTTTGTGGCGGAATAAAGTACGAGGTCGGCACCATGCTCAAGGGGGTGTTGCCATAGGGGGCCGAGATAAGTATTGTCCACTGCCACGACGGTCTTCTTATCGTTGGTTGAAAATCTGTCTGCCAATTGGCGGAACATGGAAATATCGTACAAATCGTTGGTGGGGTTGGCGGGCGTTTCGAGATAAATCATGGCCAGACGGTTCGCCTTCCCCGAGTTTATCACTAATGATTCGATTTCATCCCGGCTCATGTTGGGCAGAAGGCCCAAAACATCCACGCCATATTTCGGCAAAAAATGTTGGATAAAATGGCTGGTCCCGCCATAAACGGGATTGCTGTACAGCAGCAAATCCCCAGGTTGCAAAAACTCGAGCAATGCCGTGCTAATGGCTGACATGCCACTCTCAAATACCGCACAATCTTGGGCACCATCCCACAATGCCAGGCGGTGCTCCAAAATTTCCAAATCGGGATTATTCAACCGGCTGTAAATAAGGCCCAGCTTCTCTTTCTCTTTCTGCTCGCGCAGACCATAAGCCACCTCGAAAAAAGCCTTGCCCTCTTCGGCTTTGTTGAATACAAAAGTGGAAGTCTGAAAAATCGGGCACTT
>CAZPHZ010000080.1:0-10783 GCA_964586035.1 uncultured Saprospiraceae bacterium | reverse complement strand
ATCGGTACTGAAAAACAAGGTCTGGCTGGCTTGGTGAAAATAGGGGGTTATATCGTCGAGAGGTGTATTGATGGTTAATGGGACTGGTTCGCCATAGCTTCCGTCGCGTTCTATCACGCTCCGCCAAATATCCAGAGCTCCCGGGCCCCCGGGTCTGTCGGTTACAAAAAAGAGCACTTCCTTACGAAGGGAGCGATCGTAACCCACGCTGGGCTGAGTGGTTGTATAATTTTTGTAGTTGATAAATGACGGCAGTTTTTTCGGGTGGCGCCATTCTCCCTCGTAGCTTTTCACCCGCAGATATATCGCGCATGGTCCGGGTTCCCCTTCCGGTGTCTTTTTGCAAATCGTAAAATACATCCTTTGGGCATCGGCGGAAAGTGCGATATTGGTTGCGTCTCCTTCTATTTCTGAGGGATTGGCTTTTGAGGGCTTAGCAGGTCTA
The DNA here is from genome assembly GCA_964586035.1 of uncultured Saprospiraceae bacterium. Taxonomy (GTDB): domain Bacteria; phylum Bacteroidota; class Bacteroidia; order Chitinophagales; family Saprospiraceae; genus UBA6168. Next base: position 10,338 of record CAZPHZ010000080.1, on the reverse strand, counting down.
TTGAGAATAGAAGAATAAATCTTATTCTCTTTGTCAGATTTTCCGGACTGCGACCGGGAAGAAAAGTAAAGCTTATCGGCATAGAGAATGGGAGCGAAATCAGAATATTCCGTATTTACGTTTAAGCCGGCGTTGACTACATCCAATCTCACAGGGTGTTGTTCTTGCGATAAAGCCCAATGGCAGTTTGCCAATTCTTTTGCTGCAATTTCGTGATAAACACCCTCCTTATTATTCTGATATTTTTTGAGAACTTCGATGGCATCTTCGTACCGGCCGACAGCTTTTAGTGACATTGCCTGATGGTAGGGAGCATCGGCCAGTGTTCCGGATTGCTCACTTTCCTTTATGCCACCGAAATAATTCGCAGCCAGCGTGAAGGCTTCGAGTTTCTGGGCTATCTGTCCTGCCCTAAATAGCAAATCGGGACGATACTCATGATGTAGCATCACCTCGTAATGGTTGAGTGCTGTGGTGAAATCCCCTTTTTCGTAGGCTTTCATTGCCTTTTTCTCGTGCTTATGGAGTGATTGCCCATTAGCAAAAAAAGGGAATAGAGACAGCCCCAAAGTGATAAGAATGTAACAGGCTGGTATTCTCATAATTTAAAAATATCGCACGCTTCCACTCTTTTCTTGTCCTCTGGCGGCAAACACCCGCGAATGGGTCTCGCCAGTCTGCTGCCCAAAAGGGAATCGCTGTGGAATCTTAATGGTGTAAGACTAAAAAGGGTGACAACTAATCAAATGTCTTCAACCCGTATAATTGTTTACTCTTGGCAGAATCGCTTAATGCAGACTCAGCTTAGTCTCTGCATGCTAGAAATACTCTTCACTCAAATTAGTCTCTGGTGCGGTGGTCCGGCAACAGATTCACAAATTTCAGCCAATACATAGTACCGTAATACATAGTTACATATTTTTTTTCGCAAAGCTATGCTCAATGAACGGTGCGTCCACCTAACATCACCAATTCAATATTCCGAAGGTTGCTGATATGCTCCAACGGATTGCCGTGAACGGCCAGCATGTCAGCCAGCAAGCCCACCTTTATCCGGCCAACTCTTTCATCTACTCGAAACACTTTGGCGTTGACTGAGGTAGCCGAGCGCAATACCTCCAATGGAGACATGCCGTAATTTACCATCATTTCCAATTCCCGCACATTTTCGCCATGGGCGAAAACGCCAACATCGCCACCAGCGACAATTGCAACGCCTGACGCCAGCGCCTCGCCGAAGCTCTTCCTCTTTTTCGCAATGCGGGCTGGTTCAGGTTGAGAATCTTCGTCCCACCCCAGGTATTGCGAAATGGCATATCCCGCAGCGAGAGTCGGACAAAATGCCACCCCCCGTTCTTTCATCAATTGAAATATCTCGCTCGTTCCGCCGTCACCATGTTCAATGGATTGCACCCCGGCAAGTGCTGCCCGCCTCATACCCTCCGCGGTGGAAGCGTGCGCCACCACAGGCCGGCCAGAGCTGGCAGCGGTTTCCACTATCAGTTTTAATTCATCTAATGAAAAAGTGGGCCTTGCCTCATTGTCCGGACCCCAGCGATAGTCGGCGTACACTTTCACGATGTCCACTCCCTGGCCGATTTGGCGGCGCACTGTTTTGATGAGTTCGTCAACACCATCCGCTTCCTCCGCACCGAGGGGAACGAGTACATGGGGAGCAAACCCCTTTGGTCCATAACTGCCAGTAGCTACTATGGCAGGCCCTGCTACTATTAGCCGAGGTCCCTGTACAACGCCTTTTTCGATGGCCGCTTTCAGGCCGATGTCGTTATAGCCTGCTCCTTCGGTACCCAAATCCCGAATGGTGGTGAACCCCGCTTCGAGGGCTTTTCGGGCGTGGACAGTGGCCCGGCATACCCTCTCCGCCACACTTTCTTTCAAAACCTGGTCGTTCCAGGGGGTCTCGTTGTAAGGATGAAGGAACAGATGAGAATGCCCTTCGATGAGGCCGGGGAGCAGTGTGCAGCCGGGTAGTAGGACGATTTGGGCATCAGCAGGAAAAGCCAGGTTTTTGGCTTCGCCAACGGCGGAAATGTATTCATTCTCAACGAGCACCGCCCAGTTTTCATGCATATTTTCCCCATCGAAAACCCGTTCTGGCTTCAAGAGGAGGTTTTGGCTTTTCAGAGAAAAAACAAAAGCCAGTACCACCAAAGTGGAAATCCATGCGTAGCGGAGGTATTTTTGTGCTCTCATGGTCGTTGTTTTTATCGTTGACCCCAACAACGGTCAGCAATAATAACCAATCTTCACCAGCTGATGAAAAAAATACTCCTCATTGCCGCGTGTACTTTTTCTTTTTGTATTTGGGCTGAAGCCCAGAATTCGCTCGAATCATACCTTCACCAGCATCACCTTAATCCACAAACAACCGACGAAGGGTTGCGCTATTTTCTGGACAGGCCTGGCACCGGTGTTTATCCCAAAAAAGGCGATTTCACACTTATTAGGTTTAGGGCCATGCTGCTCGACAGCACAGTTTTCGACCAGTCAACCGACAGTGAACCCTTTATTTTTCAGATTGGCAACCGGGAGGTAATCCGAGGACTCGACAGGGCTGTGCAGTTGTTGAAAAAAGGTGGCAATGGCACTTTTTACATCCCTGCCCAAATGGGCTACAAAGACCAAGGGGTCGGCGACGTGGTGCCACCCGGCAGTCCGCTGATTTATGAAGTGGAGTTGTTGAATATTATGAAATTCGAGCAATACGACGATTTTATGCGCCGATTCGAAGAGCGGGAACGCATTGACTTCGAACGCCAGCGAAAGGAGCAATTTCAGACCGATATGAACATCATAAGGGAATATGCCAGCCAGCACAATCTCGATGTAAAAAGCACCCCATCTGGTTTGAGCTACGCTATTACGCGCCGTGGCAAAGGTGAAAATTGCAAGCCCGGAGACCGGCTTAGAGTGGCCTATGAAGGTTATCTTGCAAATGGCGAATCTTTCGAAAAATCACCCCATGGCATTCCTTATGAATTTTATTTGGGCTCCGGGAAAGTGATGGATGGTTGGGAAGAGGGTTTACAATTTTTCAACAAGCATGCCGAAGGCTGGCTCCTCATTCCTTCTATTCTGGGCTATGGCCCCACGGTTATCAAAGAGGACAACATTCATATTCCCGCTAATTCAGTACTGATTTTTAAAGTGAAGGTGGTGGATATCATTGACTAAAGCAGGAGGTGGAACTGCTGGCTACCAGATTAAAAATCGCAACTGCCCCAATTTTTTTTCAACCAAGCCTTTTTCTCTTTATAAGCAGGGATTGCTTTTTCTACCAGTTGCCAAAAACGTGGCGAGTGATTCATCTCCACGAGATGGGCTAATTCATGTATTATCACATAATCCACAACGTCAGAAGGGGCAAAAAGAAGGCAGGTCGATAGGTTGATATTGCCTTTGCTGGAGCAGCTTCCCCAATTCGACAAGTTGTACTTTAGGCGAATGGAGTTGACCTTCTTTCTAATATGACTCTCGTTGAGTTGTCTCACCCTTTCGGTGATGGCTGGCAGGAAATCCTGCGCCAGTATTCTGCTGAGAAGGTGTTTTGTAGCCTTACGCTTTTCTGATTCGTCAGCCGAACCGGACAACCTGAAGTAGATGACCCCATTTTTTAATTGCGCGGTATGATTTTTATTTACCGTGTGCTCAATGTGCAATGTATAATCGCGGCCTCCGATATGCAACACATCTCCGGAGTTATATCTCTTCTCCGTGAAATGTATCTGCATGGCATGCTTGGCTCTCACCTTTTGCCGCACCCAAGCATAGAAACGGGCCGTTTCCTCATTTTGCTGATGCGGTGGCATAAGGGCAGGCAGTCTCAAAATACCGCCGTTGCGGCCAAGATAAAAACGGCTGCCTCGCCTCATCTCACGATAAACCTTCAAGGGAACGTTGATGCCATCAACTTCTATGGACAATTTTTCAAACTGAGATTCTTTCATGGTCATGAAAACCAGAAAGCCCGGGGCTATTCTGCAATAGCTCCGGGCTTTAATTTATAAGGTAGGCCTAATTTCCGAAAGGATATTAGGTCATTTGGTGCTTATTTCAGGCGTTTCTCATCGGAAACAGAAAGACTCCAACGACCCTTGGCCCGGCGCCGGGACAATATCTTGCGGCCATTTTTTGTGCTCATGCGCTCACGGAACCCATGTTTGTTGGCTCTTTTCCTTCTGGATGGTTGATAAGTTCTTTTCATCGTATTGGTCGTTTTATAACTTCAAGCTATTTTTGTGCCCCCGATTTTCAGAGGAAGCGCAAAGGTAAAGGTAATTTTAAAAAATCTACAAGCAAATTGGGGGAGAATTCCCAAATAATCAGGTATCGCAGTTTAATCGAGGTAAATAATGTCAAAAAAAGAGGCGGCGGCGGCTTCGATTCTTTAAATAAACGCTATCTTTGCCCGCCTTTTCCAAATCATTGTCAATCATTAACCACAAGTACCGAAAATTTTTGGAATAACACGGAGCTTGTTTTTGAAAATACGAAATATATATCATGGTCACGGTAACTTTAAATGGAACACCGAGAACTGAAGTCGGCAAGAAAGCCACCAAAGCAGTTTTTAAAGCAGAACGAATTCCTTGCGTTTTGTATGGTACGGAAAGCGGAAACATACATTTCACTACGACTTTTGAAGAAATAAAGCATTTGGTATTTACGGGTGAATTCAAAACTGTCGAATTGGTTGTAGCGGACAAAACCTATAACTGTTTTGTAAAGGACGTACAATTTCACCCTGTGAAGGATACCGTGGTACACATTGACTTCCTTCAGCTTACCAATGGCAGACCTGTGAAAGTTGAGTTACCGATTCGCTTAGAAGGTGCTTCTCCTGGCGTTGCCAATGGAGGCAAACTCTTCCAGGCCATGCGGAATGCACGGGTAAAAGTGGCCCCGGAAAACTTAGTGGATGAAGTGGTTGCAGATGTATCAAACTTAAAATTGGGTAATACCCTCCGAATAAAAGATATTATCCAGATCGCAGGCGTGGAATTCCTTGATCCTGTGGCAAGTCCCATAGCCTCAGTGAATATACCAAGAGTAATAATTGAGGAAGAAGTTGAAGTGGAGGGCGAAGGTGCAGAAGATACTGAAGAAGGAGCAGAAGGAGCAGAAGGAACTGAAGATTCCACGGAAGAGAAGAATTCATAGGAGTCAGATTTTTTCACTCCAACCTTTTACGGGGCATAGGGATTTTACATCTTTATGCCCCGTTTCTTTTTTTACCACTCCTCATCTCTTTGCTATGAAAGAAAACCTGCGCATCACCACCATCCAATCTAAGATTCATTGGGAAAACCCCGGAGCCAATCTCTCGATGTTTGCTGAAAAAATGAATGGCCTTGCAGATAATACAGACATCGTCATTCTGCCGGAAATGTTCACCACCGGGTTCAGCATGAATGCTACTGCTCTGGCCGAGCCGATGGACGGGCCAACCATGCGGTGGCTCGAAAATACAGCCAATCATTTAGGAGCCCTTGTTACCGGTAGTTTTATCGCTGTTGAAAAGGGGCAGTATTACAACCGGTTAGTGTGGATGCAGCCCGGTGGCACTTTCAAAACTTACGACAAACGCCACCTGTTTACCCTCGCCGGAGAGCATGAAACCTATACCGCAGGAACAGAAAAACTCATCGCAGAATGGCTGGGTTGGAAAATATGCCCTCTCATTTGTTACGACCTTCGGTTTCCGGTTTGGAGCCGGAATACCAGTGGCTACGACCTGCTCATCTTTATGGCCAACTGGCCCGATATACGGAGCTACCACTGGCGCCAACTACTGTTGGCGAGAGCTATTGAAAACCAATCGTATGTGGTGGGAGTGAACCGCACGGGCGAAGATGATAATGGCCATTTTTATGCCGGAGACACCTCGGTCATCGACTATTCGGGCAGGCTCATTTATCGCATCTCAGGGGCCGAAGACGTATTTACCGCCACCTTGTCAATGTCTGCTCAAAAAGCTTATCGCGACAGCCTGCAATTCCTCCCCGACCGGGACGACTTTCACATTGCCCGGGACTAACAGATTAGAAAATTTTAACATTTGAAGTTATAATTGTTTCGCAACAACGGGCGTTGTCTTTATCCGGCAATTGCTGCCACAAGTGACAGCCTTTGCTTTTTCATAAAAAACATCACATCCCGCCATGAACCGCATTTGCCAGTTGTTACTTTTTGCAGCCCTTTTAACGGGATTGAATTCATGTGAAATCTTTGGTCCGGCTGCCGGCTATGCCCCTTCCCCCCACCGCAATACCCCCCGCGAAATAAGAAATCACGATACACCCCTGCGCGAAAGCATCACGGGCCTGGCGCAAAAGCAGCTCGGCGCAAAATACCGCTACGGCGGGAAATCCCCCGGCGGCTTCGATTGCTCCGGTTTTGTGTACTACGTGATGAAAGAGAATGGCATCAGTGTGAGTGGTTATTCCCGGGCGCAGGAAGCAGATGGGCACCCCGTTGACCTGCGGGATGCCCGTCCTGGTGACCTCGTTTTTTTTCGCAAAAGCAGAGCGGGGAAAGTGTTTCACGTAGCGATGGTGTTGGAAAACAACGATGGCAACCTCACCCTCATCCACAGCACTTCCAGCCGTGGCGTCGTCATTGACGACCTCACCTCTTCCTCTTATTGGAACACAAAAATCATGACTGCCCGTGACGTCACCGGCACCCGTTGAGGCGGTGCAGGAAGGCCCCTACCTCGCCACCACGAACCGCTTCACCCCCCACTTCCCGGCAGTGGCAATTCGGAGCTGGTAGCAGCCATTGGCCAAAAAGCCGAAGTCAAACCATTGCTCGAATTCACCCCCGGCCTCCACACTCGTGCGGTACACCAATTTGCCAGCCACATCGTACACGCCCAGCTGAAGAATGGCCGGAACTGACACATACAGCTTCAACTTCACCAACCCCGAAGAAGGGTTGGGAGAAAGGAGAAACGCCAGCCTTCCGCTCTCATCCGTCACGGCATCGACCGATATGGTGGCCGTTCCCGCCCAGGTACAGCCGTTTTCATCCTGCACCACTACCTCGTACGTGCCATTCGGCAAACCGGTGAAAACATTGTCCGCCTGGAACGTTGCCCCTCCGTCGATGGAGTACATCAAGGCCCCGGTGCCACCGGTGGCGGCGATGGTGAGGGTGTCGCCCTGTGTCGTCACAGTGGCGTCGATAGGTGTGGGAGCATCGATGAAAACGGGGTGTGCTTCAAACTGATACCCCGTGGAATCCTGCACCACAAAAATGTATTTGCCAATGCCGAGGCCTGAATAAATCAAATCGGAAGTAAATGGACCATCATTCACGCTGAACAGGTATGGCGGGTAGCCGCCGTTCACGCCCTCAATGATGATTTGCCCATCGAGGCTGTCTAAACAACTGACATTGGTTTCATTGAAAATCAACGTATCGGGCGCATTCACCAAAACGTTTGTTTCAGCGATGCAGCCGTTTTCATCCATCACATTCACAGTGTAGGTGCCGTTAAAAATGACGGTGAAATGATTGTCCGGCTGAAATGGGCCACCATCGAGGCTGTATTGCAAGGCCCCGGTGCCACCGGAGGCATCCACCGTAATAGCAAGACCAAAGGCTGAGGCCTCGGCCATCAATTCTACCGGGTTCTGAATGGTTACAAAAGCAGGGGCCGAGACGGCGCCGAACCCGTCCATCATCGTCAGGATATAGGGCCCGGCAGGCAGGTTATCAAAAGTGCCGGAGCTTTGATAATTGGCTCCATCTATGGAATAAAGGCATGGTTCAACACCACAGTTCCCGGTCACGACAAGACTTCCATTCTCACCGTTGTGGCAAATAACCGGCACCACCTGAACATCTGTAATTTCCGGAACGGGCACATTGACCACCTGCTCCGTCATTACATCACACCCGTTGGCATCCTGTACCATGAGGGTGTAAGTACCATTGCCGTCAATCGTGAAAATGTTCGAAGATTGGAAAGCCCCCCCGTCTAAACTGTACAAATATGGAGGTATGCCGCCTGCGGCGGAAACGGTTATCTGTGCCCCGCTGAACGAAGACGTGGCAGTGAGCAGTTCGGGTTCCGTTATCGCTACAGGCGCAGCCGAAGCGGTGAATCCCCCACTATCTTTTACCGTGACCGTATAGCTGCCAGCCGGCAAATTGGAAAATACCGGACTGCTCTGATAAGTGCCCCCGTTCAAACTGTACTGGTAGGGAGGCACCCCGCCACTTGCCGAAGCGGTAATTTCACCGGTAATTTCACCAAAACATGCGATCGGATGGGTGAGCGTAGCCGTAGCACCCAATGCCGGCACCGTAACTGTCACGGAAATTAAAATATCGCACACATTGGCATCCTCCACGCTGATGGCATGAACGCCATTCGGAACAAGCGAAAAAGTAGAGGAAGTCTGGAAAGCCCCGCCATCGAGGCTGTACAGATAAGGTGGAGTGCCGCCACCGGCGCTTACCATCACAGTGTTTCCATTGACCGCGGCCGTCGCCATCAGCTCCGGTGGGTTTGTTACCGTCACCGTATCCGAAGTAACGGTAAAGCCGTTGAAGTCCATCACTTCAGCAGTATAAGTCCCTTCGGGCAAATTGCCGAAGACATTGCTACTTTGAAAAGCACCGCCGTTCAAACTGTATTGGAGCGGTGGCGTACCGCCAGTTGCCGTTACGGTGATGATGGCGTCGTTGTCGTTGTGGCAGGTATTGTCTAGCGTCAGCACAGCCGTAGCCGCCAGTATGTTGTGCGAAATTTCAATATTGAAAACCTGGTCATGGAGCCAGCCATTGCCGCCATCGAGGAGGTCGAAATGGAAATTATCAGCGGTAGCACTACCGCCATCGTGATGGTACGACAGGGTGCCGCCATCAATGCCGGCCTGTGTAAAAGTGCTCCCGATGGCCAGCGTATCGCCAGATAACACGAGTACGCCATTGGCCGGCAGGCTAAACAAAGTATAAACTATGGGTGCATCTCCCCCGGCCTGTAGATGGGTGGAAGTGATGGTATCGCTTTGTCCCTCCAACACCGTCAGGGTAGTATTGGCCAAGAGCATTGGCGCAGGGAATGAGTCTTCCCCGCATATCTCCAATTGAAACTGGTTGAGAGCGCCGCCGTCTTGGGCAAAGGCATCGTAAATTTCCAGCTTCCAGATGCCATCGCTGTTTTCACCCGAAAATGCAGTGAAAGGGTCGATGGGTTGAAAATCGCCGGAAATAGCAGGAGGCGGGGTATTGCAACTGTTTTCAAAATCCGCAGCAGTATTGGGCGCGGCATCGTAAAAGCCGGCGTTGATGTCATCCTCCTGGCAGCCGTATTGGCTGGCAGGCACACCCGGCCTGTCAAAGAGGGTGTCGGCCGTGCTCTGCGGCGAATACAGAATAGCCCCCAGGTCGCCTATCCAGGAGTGGCTGATGTCGAGCCGGGCACCCACGGAAATAAGCGGCCGGCCGGTTTGTACTTCGATGGAATCGAATACTGTGTCAGCCGAAGTATTGGATATTACCACGGGAACATTCTGGCTGAAAAAAGTATCGCAAACCATGCCGGAGGTCTGAAAAGCGAAGATGCCGGAAAACGGGCCTTCGTTGCAATCGTTCACACCCCTGACCCGCCAGTAATACACCTGCCCGGGTGCCGTGCCCGGCACATCATAGCTCGAAGTATCAACAGTGCTGGAGTCAAAGAGCATCTGAAAAGAAGGGTTTTCCGCCACTTCGACGGTGTAAGAAGTGGCATTCGCCAAAGGCTGCCAGTTGAGCGGCGAAGGCCCGAACGCCACGCCCGTGGTGCCGTTTGCCGGGCTGGTCACTGTGGGTGCGGTAGTGAGCGAATCGAGTACGACCAACTCCACATTGATATCTTTCGCCATAGACAGGCTGAATGCCGATATGGTCAGCGTATAGCTTCCCGCCGCTGCGTTTTGCAGGCTGTCCACGCTCATCACCACCGTGCCGGGAGGTACGATTGTGGGCGGAAAGAAGGTCGCCACAGCTCCCTGCGGCAACCCCGACACGCTAAAATTCAGGGGGTCGCTGAATCCCCCCAGTGGTAAAATATTTACGGCATATTCGGCAATCCCGTCCTTGCAAACCGCTAAAGAAGTAGTATCTACCGACATGATGAACGTAGGTACCAGCGGCTCCTGTATGGTAAAATTTTGATCGGAAATATCGAAAAATACATTGTTCTTCCCTTTCACCATCACCCGCGCCATGGCGGTCAGGGTGCTGGGTACGGTGATGGCGGCAGCCCCCTCGGTCCCCGTGCCCGTGGACACACCCACCGTGCACGATGTATGTCGTGTACGG
>CAZPHZ010000079.1:0-10837 GCA_964586035.1 uncultured Saprospiraceae bacterium | reverse complement strand
ATATTGCAATCGTGACTTCCAGCACAGCTGCCGGTTATCAGGATTTTTTACAACAGTTGGAGCAAAATGCCTACGGTTACCGTTTTCGCTGCCAACTGTTCCAGGCTGCCATGCAGGGGGTACATGCAGGTGCTGAAATCACATCTCAATTGGGAATTATCAGTAATGGAAAAGAGGTATTCGACGCGGTAATCATAATCCGCGGAGGAGGGGCTAAACTCGACCTTGCAGCATTCGACGGTTACGACTTATGCGAGGCTGCGGCTAATTGCCCGTTGCCGGTTTTGTCGGGAATCGGCCACGAAGTAGATGAAACGGTGTTGGATATGGTGGTCCACACCGCACTGAAAACTCCTACCGCTGTGGCAGAATTCATATTGCGACAGAACCATCTTTTCGAAAGTGAAATTGTGGAATTCGGACGGTCTATCAAAGAGGCAATGCTGCATCGCACACGGGAAGCAGGGTCGGTTTTGCAGGAAACGAGTGAGCGGCTAAAATGGCTTGCTAATGAAAAATTGCAGCGGCAAGCATTATTGCTCGAATTTATACAAAATGACCTGCCGGCATCCACCCGTCGTTTTCTTAAAAATGAGGATTCCAGACTTAGCAATCTCGAGAAAGAATTGGCCATACTCAGCCCCGAGTCAGCGTTGCGCAGAGGCTTTAGTCTCGTTCTTAAAAAAAGCGGATATCTGGTCAAGCGCTCCACGGAGATAGAATCTGGCGAGGAGGTAGAGCTGATTTTTCAAAAGGGAAAAGCCATAAGTACCGTTAAAACATTAGAACATGAGTAAAAGACCCAAACTGACTTACGACAAAGCATTGGCTGAATTAAAAGAAATCGTCAGTAGTCTTCAGGAAGAGCTAACCGGTATGGACGAATTATCCGGGAAGATGCAACGTGCCGCCGAGCTTATCCGGTTTTGCAGGGAAAAACTTCGGGCCACAGAGCTTGAAATTGAAAAATCTTTTGAGGAGGAGAAAGACGAGCAATAAAAGGTGGAAAGTACAGCGACCAGTTTGGCCGCTGTACTTTCTGTTAATCTACAATGGCTGCGTGCTTGGTCTCGATGCCATCTTTTGATTGAAGTGTCACTAAGTACATACCGGCAGGAAGACCCGCTGTTGGAATTTCTACTACTGAAAGCCCCCCAGGCAATTGATACCTATCGATAGTGCTGATAACCTGGCCGGTCATTGTTCTCAAAGACAGGTTGATTTCGACGGCCTCCGGGGTTTCTACGTTCACCCGAACGGGGTCGGAACCCCTTGCTGGATTAGGTTGAATCCACCATCTAGTTAAGTTGGGTACTTCAAAGGTGTCGCTGAAAATATCGCCGGTCTTGAAAATTTTATGAGAAGAAAAACCAGCACATGTGGAATAGTCGTTGAAAGCCAGCACCTTCCAAATGTAGCCTTTATTGGGCTCCAGGTCATTCAATAAGAGCTGATTTTCATTAACCACATACCGCAAATTGCCGATGGTAGAGTTAGCTATCTCTACGAGATAGTGGTCGGCTATGTTTTCCCATTCCAATAACACCCAATTATAGGTATCTACCGTCTCGTTTTGTGCAGGGCTTATCAAGGCCGGAGGACCAGCAATTTGGTCGAGGTTGGGGGTAAAGGATGGCCGCACGTAGTTTCTGCTGAGGTGGAACAAGCTATTGCTGATGTTCGTCTTTTGGTCCGGAGTGAAGGAGTAACTGCCGCAACCGAAATGATAGTTCATCATATTCTCCTTCAATGGGGATAGGAGCTCACCATGAGGGTCTTTGGCGTTGCCAGTGTAGGTACAGTCGCCGGATGGGAACATATAATCTGCCGGCGTGTCGCAAATGGCATCTCCCGCCGTGGAGCAGTTGGTGCCGTCAACGAATTCGTTAGGGGTCTGTCCGTCGGGTGCGGTATAGCCCACGGGGTTGCCGTTTACATCGGGGTCCCATCCACCGCTCGATTCCCAGCCGTTGAAAGGGTGGGGAAGGCTAAAAAAATGGCCCACCTCGTGGCTCAAAACACGGATGTCATCGACATAGGCTTTCCCGGAGACAATCCAATCGGCGCGGTTGGGCCCGGTGCTGGGACCCTGATAATACGCCGCAGCGCCATCGCCGGCATCATTTACCACGAAAATATTGATAGCATTGTAAATCATTTGGTTATCGATCGCATTGTAGCCTGAAAAGCCACCTGGATTTGTGAAGACAGCATCATTATTCAAGTATTTGAATTCTTTCAGGTAAAACTGAATGTCTTGATCGGCGTAATTATCATTGAGATTGCACAAAGCCTGAAGGCCCAATTTTTCAGAAGCCCGGTTTATCCCGTTGCTGTTTGCCACCAGAAAAAAACGCACCGGGACGTAAGTGATGGCATTTCTCGACTTCACGAAGCCTCGCATATCCTCCCTAATTTGCAGCATATTTGACTTAAGTTGGTGCAAATCTTTTGTACCGCACTGAAAAGGGAGAGACTGTGAACTGACGGTATTGCCTATGAATAGAATGGATAGAGTTACCATCCAAAATACATTTTTTCTCATGTTGAAAATGGTATTAAGATAGAGATTTTGATGAAGAAACATTCTTGAATCCTAACGGTTGGCAAAGTTAGCGAAAAAAACAACCCTTGCCTGTCTTGCCCCGGTCAAAAGTCAGTTTGCGCAATGCGGAAATTCTCTACATTTGCGAAAATCTACGTGGCTGTGAACAAAGTTTTTTTGAAAAAGAAACTGCCAATTTGGGTCCAAAAGAGCTGTTTAGTTAAGACCATTATTTCTCTCGTCATTAAAACACAATCAAACCATGAGTAAAGTAACTGTAGTAGGTGCTGGCAATGTGGGCGCCACCTGTGCAAATGTATTAGCCCACAAGAATATCGTCAAAGAAGTTGTCCTTTTAGATATTGTTGGAGACCTTGCCAGAGGTAAGGCCCTCGATAGCTGGCAACAGGCTTCCATTGATTATTACAGCACACATCTCGTTGGTACGGATGATTACAAACTTACAGCCGACAGCGACATTGTCGTCATCACCGCAGGGATACCCCGTAAACCTGGCATGAGTCGCGACGACCTCATTTCCACCAATGCACGCATCGTGAATTCTGTCACAGAGAGCATCATGAAGTATTCCAGCAACCCCATCATCATCGTGGTGTCCAATCCGCTCGATGTTATGAGCCTGGCTTGCTGGCGTGCATCGGGACTTCCTGCTCAAAGGGTTATGGGTATGGCCGGGATACTCGACACTGCCCGTTACCGTGCCTTTTTAGCGGAAGCCATCGGCGTTTCTCCAAAAGATATTCAGGCCATATTGATGGGCGGACACGGTGACACCATGGTGCCACTGCCTCGTTACACAACAGTCGCCGGCATACCCGTCACTGAGCTGATTGATGCTGAGAAACTTGGACAAATTGTGCAACGTACTGCCAAAGGGGGCGGGGAGTTGGTTAAACTTATGGGCACATCGGCCTGGTATGCGCCTGGCGCCGCTGCCGCCCAAATGGTCGAGACCATCGTCCACGATGAGAAGCGCATATTCCCTTGCTGTGTGAAACTCGATGGTCAATATGGGCTGTCTGATATTTTCCTCGGCGTACCCGTGAAACTGGGAAGAAATGGGGTGGAGGAAATAATCGAACTCCAACTCAATGAGGAGGAAAATGCTGCTTTGCAAGAATCCTCAAAGGCCGTTTCTTCTGTAATCGATGTTTTCAACAAGATGAATTTGTGATAAAAAAAAAGCCCGGATATTTTCCGGGCTTTTTTTTTAAGAAGGTCTAATCCCACAGCGTCACTTGGTTGGGAATGACGGATTCTTCTTCTTTCTTTTGAGAGATTAATTCCACCTTTTCATTTATTATTCGCTTTATAACCCGAAGTCTGTAGGTGTAGGTGTTTAATTCTTCATTGAAAATTCCGTAATGGTCGATTTTGTCCACCCTGACTTGTTCAGCGGTATGGATGATTTTGTTTTCCGGGAAAATGATGCCCACATGTGAGATGTTCCCCAGGTGATTTTCAAAAAAGGCGAGGTCCCCAGGTTGGGACTGGCTGGTAAAATCTATCAACTCGCCTTTCGACACTTGTTGCCGGGCATATCTTGGCAGGTTGGTTCCTACCATATTAAACACCATTTGAACAAATCCAGCATCATCAATGCCCAGTGGCGAACGGCCTCCCCATTGAAAAGGGGCTTGCAAGTACCTCTTAGCAATTTTCAATAAATTGCCGATACCGATATTTTCCGGGAATACAGCTTGCCCGCTGTAAGTGAATGTTTTGTCACCGAGGCTAAATTTCATTCCATCGAAATCCGGAAGCCTGGCGCCAATAGTTACCGGCATCGCATAATGGTCGGAGTGGAGAGGCTGGAAGAGGTCCAGACAGTAGGCAAATCTATCCTGGAAAAAACGAAGTTCCGTATCGGTAATGGCCATCACCTGCCTCGATTGTACCCAGCCGATGCAGTGGTCCCATGTACAGCGGACTTTCAACCATGCACGGCCTCTTTTTTCGAGCACCTCCACGATTTCACCGAAAAGAAGCTGGCTGATTTGCTCGCTTCTATTGGAAGGGCTGTTGCGAAGCGAAACGACACTAAGATGGCATAAAGCTGAATTCATATAGTCAGAGTGTAGTTTTTCAAAAAACGGTCTTTCATGCTATGGTTTGGCAGAACTTTTAAGAGGTCACCTCGAAATACTAATTCTTCAAAAAAGTCCGTTGGCTTAGTCTGAAGAATTGATTTACCTTTGGCAGGTTTTTTTAATAGAAACACAGGAAATATCCCTTAAAAGTACAAAAGGATTTGTGAGAGAACCGATAAACTCTTGTGCATCCCATTATTTATTATGCGAAAAGTTATTACCGTTTTCATTCTTGTATTTTTTGTAAACGCAATTTTGCAAGCGCAAGATAGGTCCTTTAGTCAGTTTTATGCCTCTCCTCTTACTTTGAATCCGGCCCTCACAGGCGCATTCGACGGGAGATTTCGGGTCTCTTCCATCTACCGAGACCAGTGGAGCAGCGTACAGGAAAATCCCTATTCAACTTTTTCCAGTGCGCTCGATTTGAAATGGCGAATGGGTCGAAAAGCTTCCAAATATCACGATTATGCAGCTGTCGGGCTGATGTTCTTCGCCGACAAAGCTGGGGCGTTCGACTTGAGCACTACCCAGATTTCCGTTTCCGCCGCTTATCACAAAGCGCTTGACCTTAGGAATACGCAATACCTTTCGCTTGGATTTCAAGCCGGCATTGCACAGCGCAATTTCAACAATGCCGGCGTTACTTTTGAAGACCAATTCAATGGAACCACAGGTTATACGGATCAAACCAATGAAAACCTGCCTGAAAATAATTACGCGTACGCCGATTATTCTGTAGGTCTAAATTATGTTTACAGCCCGAGATATACCCGTATGAAGTTTTTTGCAGGCGCTGCGTTCCATCACTTTTTGAGCCCCTCCGTGAGTTTTTACAAACACTCCGATAGTGAAACGCTACTTCCCGACAATATACTGGCAAAGAGGTATTCCGGGCAGGTAAGTGCTGTTATTCCAATTTCTTCCAAAGTGCAATTGCTACCGAGGGCCATCTTCGAAAAACAGGATTCTCATATGAAATTGGATGCCGGGGCCAACTTTCGGGTGAATACCAGCGATTATAAAAATATCGCCATGCATTTCGGAGCTTACGTGCGGCCGGTAGGCAACGTGGATGATTCGTACCGCGTGGATGCTGTGGTCGGTATGCTGGGTGTTGAGTTAAAAAATGTGTTGTTCGGATTCAGCTACGACGTTAATATGGATAGGGTGGCATCGACCGATCGCAGGGTATTTGAATTTTCTATTGCCTACCTCGGGGAATACGAGGACGAGGTGATTCTTTGCCCAAAATTTTGATTGCTCGTGATTCAAGTTTTCTTATGGTATTTTATCCACAGGGTTTTCCACAGCTACTGATTCTGACTCTCAACCATTTTCCTATCTTATTTCAATGAATTCAATTGAAATGAACTTTGTAAACTCTTCAATTGCAGCAGTGTAACTAATGTCAGCAAATTGTTCACACCAAACATTGTTAGTATCTTAATTGCGGTATTTCTTGGTGCAACCACGCAGCGAATGTATCTTTACAGCCCGACTTTTTTTAAGCTAATCCCGATAAGGTATTTTGTTGGCGTACTTTGAGAATCCTTGGGTTTCTTTTCAAGTTGCACTTTCCGTGGGACTTATGAATCCAGCAAGAATTCGCGTTTGAGCATTTTATAAATGCTGCATTTTCGCCATCAAAAGTGGGGATGCTGAATTGTTGTGTATTTACTATTAAATCATGGGCTATCGCTCGTGATGAGAGTAGCATCAAAATTGTCTATAGTATCAGTAAGTTAGATAGGCTCCTGCTATATTTTATTGTAGCAGGACTTTTTTTTTGCCTTTTCACCTGAGACGCAATGTTGACAACAACTCTTCTCGAGAAGCTGATTATTTGCCCTCATCAGCTATCTTTGCGCCGCATTAGAGCGATACTTCCTGCTCACAATATTTTTATTCATTTCTAAAATAGCCAACAAATGAATTACGATTTGATAGTTATAGGCAGTGGCCCTGGTGGCTATGTTGCTGCCATCAGAGCTTCACAGCTCGGCCTGAAGGTTGCCGTGGTGGAAAGAGAATCTTTGGGTGGCATTTGCCTCAACTGGGGCTGTATTCCCACAAAAGCTCTTTTGAAAAGCGCCCAGGTTTTTGAGTACATCGCCCATGCCGCGGATTACGGCATATCTGTGGAAGGAGCTAAAACGGATTTCGACAATATTATTAAGAGAAGCCGGAGTGTCGCTGAGGGCATGAGCAAAGGCATACAGTTTTTGTTTCGCAAGAATAAAATTAGTGTACTCAGCGGCAGTGGAAAGTTGATGCGCGGCAAAAAAGTGGAAATAACCGATGCCGCCGGCAAACGAACGGAATATTCAGCCAACCACATCATTTTAGCAACTGGTGCACGAGCGAAGGAATTGCCAAACCTGAAAATCGACGGTAAGAAAATCATCGGTTACCGGGAGGCCATGAACTTGCCCAAACAGCCTAAGCGCATGGTCGTTGTTGGGGCTGGTGCCATCGGGGTAGAGTTTGCTTATTTCTACAACGCCATTGGTACGGAGGTTACCGTGGTGGAATTTTTGGAACAGGGCCTCGTGCCCCGCGAAGATGCCGACATCTCGAAAGAGCTGACCAAACATTTCAAAAAGAGCGGCATCGCAGTGATGGGGAATACGGCTGTCGAGTCGGTGGCCACCTCGGGTAAAACGCTCAAAGTGAAAGTGAAAAGCCGCAAAGACGGCAAAGAATCGGTCATCGATTGCGATATAGTGTTGTCAGCGGCCGGGGTCACACCAAATACGGAAAATATAGGGTTGGAAGCTTTGGGAATCACCACAGACAAAGGAATGGTAAAGGTGGATGAGTTTTACCGTACAAATGTGGCAGGCATTTACGCAATCGGAGATATTATTCCTGGACCGGCATTGGCACACGTCGCAAGTGCCGAGGGCATAATCTGTGTGGAAAATATCGCCGGGAAATCACCTGCTCCTCTCGACTACAATAATATTCCAGGGTGCACCTACTGCACTCCGGAAATAGCATCGGTGGGCTATACCGAGCAGGCCGCAAAGGAGGCAGGTTATGAACTGAAAATCGGTAAATTTCCCTTTACCGCCTCTGGCAAAGCCAAAGCTGCAGGAACTCCTCAGGGTTTTGTCAAAGTGATTTTCGATGCAAAATATGGCGAATTTTTAGGGGCGCATTTCATCGGTGCCAACGTGACTGAAATGATAGCGGAGGTAGTGGCTGCACGGAAATTAGAAACCACTGGCCATGAAATTATCAAGACTGTACACCCGCACCCGACTATGAGCGAGGCAGTTATGGAGGCGGCAGCAGCAGCTTATGGCGAGGTCATTCACTTATGATATTGAAAAAATGCGGGGCCACTTTTCGTCGGCATCCCGCTGTCATATTCGCAATATGAACGACAATTATAAGCTGAAGGCAGGGAGTGCTCAATGTCCTCATCGTAAACTGCCAGGAGCCTCCGGCAATATTCCTATATTGCCACCGCTCAATTTCAAGGCTTTATCATCACTACTTATCATGAATAAACTACTCCACCATGGCGCCATTCTTGGGTGCCTCATTTCATGCCTTATTCTGGCAACTCCTGCCATTGGCCAGGAGAACTCTTCCACTATGTTGTGCGGCACACGCGATGGCAAAGTCGAGTGGCTCAAAAAATATCAGTTGAATCCTGAGGCATACCCTAAATCTATCGATACCTTATTCGTTCCTATCACTATCCATTTGGTGGGCACTAACGGAGGAGGTGGTTATTTTAGCCAAAACAACGTATTGCGTTCAGTGTGCACGCTGAATGAAGATTACATCGAATCGGGCATACAATTCTACATTGCCGGAATGGACTCCATTGCAAATTCGACTTACAACAACCACAATTTTCAGACTGGCTCCGAAATGATGTCGCTTTACCATGTGCCTAACACGGTGAACTGCTATTTTCCCAACAGCCCTGGTGAAGGGCTTTGCGGATACAGTGATTACAACTTAGGCATCACCATAGCCAAAAGCTGCCTCGGCCCCGGCGACCATACTTTTGCTCACGAAATGGGTCACTTTTTGTCTTTGCCACACCCGTTTTGGGGGTGGGAGGGGTTCGATCAT
This sequence comes from uncultured Saprospiraceae bacterium, assembly GCA_964586035.1. Classification (GTDB taxonomy): domain Bacteria; phylum Bacteroidota; class Bacteroidia; order Chitinophagales; family Saprospiraceae; genus UBA6168. The sequence continues at coordinate 2,089 of CAZPHZ010000079.1, read as the reverse complement.
GACTACGCTGAGCCGGCTCCGGTCCAAATAAACGACGCCATCGTGGAGCGGGTGGATGGTCAATATTGCGACGTAGCAGGTGATGGATTTTGCGATACACCGCCGGATTATCTCAATTACCGCTGGCCCTGCGATGGACAAAACAACAGCACCCTTCTTCAAATGGACCCCACTGGCGCAACCTTCCGGTCCGACGGCACGCTCATCATGTCTTACTCCTACGACATTTGTTCCGGACGTTTTTCGGACCAGCAATCGGCGGCCATGCGCGCCAACATATTGACCGAAAAGGCAGATTTTCTCAACAATGACCAACCCTTATATTCGCTTTCTACCGACCCGCTCACCGTTTATTCCCCGGCAATTGGCTCATTCCAGGAAGAATACAAAAATGTGACATTCACCTGGGGGGCCATTGCGAATGCAACCGTGTATATGCTGGAGATTTCTCCGATAGCATCTCTCAATACCGTGCAGTACCGTTACACACTGGCAGACACTACTTTTTTCACGGATAAGTTGATAAAAAACAAAAATTACTATTGGCGCGTGCGCGCATACAACAACTGGAAGCCTTGCGTGGTGTCTTCTGACATTTTCAATTTCGAAACGGGGAGCCTGACAGCGGTGAATGATATTGGGTTGCTGTCAGAGTTATCCATCAGGCCTAACCCCCTTTCAGCAGGACAAAATGTTACCCTAAGTTTAACTATCACCGGGCCTTTCGATGGAACCGTTGAGATTTTCAGGCCTTCCGGCCAAAAAGTGTATGGGGATACCTGGCGGTTAACCGCAGGGAATCACAACCTGGAAATTCCGGCAGCCGGTTGGACTCCCGGAGTATATTTTCTTCAGTTAAGATCTGCAGATGGTGTGCGTACCATAAAGTTGGTGATTGCTCAATGAGGTGTAAAAACCCAGAAATCTTATTGATTTTCAAGAGAACAAAATGAAAAAAACGAATACACTACTTCTATCCCTATTCATGTCATGGCTATGGGTTGGCCGAATAACAGCCCAGGGCACTGTATTTTTTGTGGCCAACGACGCTCCCGGATTAAATGACGGCTCTAGTTGGGCAAACGCTTTCATCTCATTGCAGGAAGCTCTTGCCGCTGCCACCGATGGCGATGCGATTTGGGTAAAAGCAGGAAGCTATACACCCGATGGGCCTGCCGGTGACTCCAGTTCAACTTTTTTTCTTGCAAAAAACATTAAGCTGTATGGCGGCTTTGCAGGCACGGAAACCCAAGCGGCAGATCGCGATCCGTTGGCCAACGTGACCATATTATCGGGTGATTTACTCGGAGACGACGTTTCAGGAGATTTTGAAGCCAATCGAAATGACAATTTACTGACGGTAGTGACTATTGCCGAAAATTTGACAAACGCCACTTCCGTTGACGGTTTTACCATTAGCGGGGGACAAGCCACGGGCGGAGACTCTGAATTTTATTACCGGCGTGGCGGGGGCATCTTTCTCTTTGGGTCCCCGGTTATTTCGAATTGCATTTTCACGGATAACTTTGCAAATGCGGAAGGAGGAGCCCTTTACCTGCAAGGGCCATTTGCCGAAGGCACCAAACTTGAGAACTGTATTTTTGAAAACAACAGTGCGGGTGGTGACGGTGGCGCTTTCATGGCAAGCTATTGCCTCGGTGATGGTATTTTCGTTGATAGCTGCATTTTTACCAACAACCATGCTCAGGAACAGGGTGGGGCGGTAAAACTTTTCAACTCGACTTGCCACTTCAACCAATGCACATTTTCGGAGAATGTTGCCCGTTTGGCTGGCGGAGCCATCGACAGCCGCGGCAGCTTTGATGATGTATCGGTTCTTGCAACTAACTGTATTTTTGAGAAAAACAAATCCAGATCGGGAGGCGCACTGCGGTTCAATCCGCAGGGCATACTTTCTGTGTATCACAATACATTGGGAATCACCGGCTGCCTTTTCGACCAAAACGAAGCGACGCTGGTTGATAGCACTGTGAACGGCACGGCTCAAGGAGGTGCGCTGCACCTCATTTTGTCACAAGGTAGCAACGCCGCCTCCGCCACCATCGAAAATACTGTTTTTAATCAAAAT
>CAZPHZ010000078.1:0-10860 GCA_964586035.1 uncultured Saprospiraceae bacterium | reverse complement strand
TTTGAGTAAGAGCTTGTTTCCATAAGCGGGCGCAGTGAAGGACCGGGCCGGCCATTGTTATACGGTACCAGCGTGAAATTCATGGATTATTTCGGTCTGAAAAACCTGAAAGACTTGCCGCAACCCAAAGATTTTAAATTGCCGGAAAGTGAAATCGGCGAACGGGCACCCCTTGAACGGGAAGAAAATATGCAGTTGAACGGAGAGTAATTTGCAATCAAAAGAGTAAAATGACTGACAAACCATTGGTGAACAGAGTCGCTGCCAGCGGCCTTATAACGATAAATCTGGAGGATTTTTTCCCGCCGGAAGAATTGGCATTGTTCGACATGAAGGACTATCTTTTTAAGGAGCTTATTTTGAAAGAAAAAGATTTCAGAGAGGCAGTGAGTACCCACGACTGGGCGCAATACGAGGAAAAAAATCTGGCGGTTTTTTGTTCAAGCGATGCCATTATTCCCGTGTGGGCATTTATGCTCGTAGCTGCATGTGCTGCCCCTTACGCCAAAGATATTTACCAGGGCTCGCCGGATGAATATTACAAAACGGCGTTTCAAAAAACGCTCGCCGGGGTAGATGTTTCCCAATATGCAGACAAGCGGATTATCATCAAAGGGTGCAGCAGTAAACCCGTTCCCCCGTCGGCTTATGTCGAATTGACACGAAAATTGCAACCTTACGCCCGCAGCATAATGTACGGAGAACCTTGTTCTACCGTTCCCATTTTCAAACGCCCTAAAACTTAGAAGTTAAATGGCTGATTGTATATTGGCCATCTTCCCATTTATCTCCCCTTCTTCGAAGCATCGAACCTCACGTTTCCGACAAAAAAAATAACGACATGATTAAATCCCTGAAGCTTTACTTGGCCGCGCTCGGCGCCTTGGCCACTTTTATGGTCTTTTCCTCCTACTATGACACCTCCGGCAAGTTGGTTGATGAAGATCGCAGATTCATCATTCCACAGGTGGACATGGACAAAGACTACTGGTTTGCGGGTGAGCGTTTGCCCATTGAAAACTTTGACGTGAAAGAGCGCCTCGAAAGGGAGCTCATTGTAAATTCCTACCGCCATTCCACCACAATATTAAACATCAAAAACAGCGCTCGCTTTTTCCCGGTCATTGAAAGGATTCTGAAAGAAAACGGCGTGCCCAACGATTTCAAATACGCGGCCATAGCCGAAAGCGACTTGCGCAATGCCACGTCGCCCGCCGGCGCCCGCGGCTTTTGGCAGCTTATGGGAAGTACCGCCAAAGACTTTGGTCTCGAAATTCGGAATGAGGTGGACGAACGTCTCAATCTCGAAAAAGCAACAAGAGTTGCGTGCCTGCATTTGAAAACATATTACGAGCAATTCGGAAATTGGACCCTCGCCGCCGCCGCTTACAACATGGGCGCTCACGGGTTGGATAAAGAGGTGGAAAATCAGCACTTCGACAATTATTATGACCTCAACCTGAATAGTGAAACTAATCGCTATATCTTCCGCATCGTGGCCATCAAAGAGGTTTTGGAAAATCCAGAAGCTTATGGTTTCGATATTTCTGAGGAGCAGCGCTATCCACCGCTGGATAATTACGCCCTCGTCACCGTGGATACCAGCATTGCCAACCTCGGTGACTTTGCCAAACAATTTGGCGTAAGCTACCGCCTATTGAAAATTTACAATCCCTGGCTTCGTGATTGGAAGTTGACGAATAAACGGGGCAAGAAATACGATATAAAAATACCGAAGTAAAGTTAAATGCTGGTTTTTTTGAGCGGCAAAATCACTGCCAACAGGCTGTTGAGAATCACTCTAAGCTCAAAAGAGCTGCGCCAAAAACACCGGCGCTGTCGCCGAGAGCAGGTTTCAGAAAAGTCGTTTCCAAGCGATTGTTGAAAATGTATTTTTCCACCTCTCTCACGCCTTCAGTATACAGCAGGTCAATGTTGCCGAGCCCGCCACCGAGGACCACCACATCGGGATCCAGAACATTGATAATATTCGATACGGCAAGTCCGAAAAAACCGATAAGCCGCTCCATGGTGGCCTGCGCTGCCTGGTCGCCACCTTCCTCATAGCGCATGGCGATATCTGCCATTTTCAAATTCAAGCCGGTGAGGTTGTGGTAGTATTTCATAAGCGAAGGACCGGATATCACCTGTTCCACGCAGCCCGATTTACCGCAATAGCAAGGGCCACCGCTTTCGTCCAGAAAATTATGCCCCCACTCTCCCCCGATGCCGTGCAGACCGTTTAGCACCTTCCCGTGTACGACGATTCCGGAGCCTACGCCGGTACCCATGATGATGCCCCACACCACTTCCGCATCGGGCACGGCATGTGGAACACTGCCGAGTTTGGCTTCAGCCAGCGCAAAACAATTGGCGTCGTTGGCCATGACAATCGGGATGCCAAGGGTGCTCTCCAAATCCTTTTTCAATGGCATGCCGTTTAAACAAACGGTGTTTGAGTTTTTAAGCGTTTGAGACACTGGGTCGAGGGTGCCGGGGGTTCCGATACCTATTTTGCCGGGTTTCACACCTATTTCGGCAATCATCGTTTCCACCAATCTGTGTATTTGTTGAACAATGTGCAGGTAGCCTTGCTTTTGTTCCGTTGGCAGCCGCATTCGTTTGAGCACGTTCATGCTTTCCCGGCCTTCAAGGACCGCACACTCTACTTTAGTGCCTCCCAAATCTATACCCCAGACAGGACCCATAATCAAAGTTTTTCTGTGTATTAGCTCTGAAAAAAAAACGCTGCAAAGCTCCTTTTTGGAATTGGAGGAAAATCCCCCTAACTTTGCACGTCATTAAAAAAGTTCTGCAAAAATGAACCCACAATATACCATAATTATTAGCATTATTATTCACCCGTTGCCCTGCAACTTGTGAGAGGCTGATTTTTTTCATGAAAAAGCCCCGGCAAGTTGAAGCTTGCCGGGGCTTTTTCGTTTTTGTTTTCACCTCGAATCCTGAAACCAAAAACTCCAAACCATTTATCTTCGCGCGCTTATTTGAAATAGAACAACCGATAAACTCATGTATAGAGAATTCAAAGGCCTCAATCTGACTGAAATTGACCAGGAAATGCTCGCCTTTTGGGAGGAGCACAAGATATTCGAAAAGAGCGTTGAACAGCGCCCGGAAAACAACAGGTTTGTCTTTTATGAAGGCCCGCCTTCAGCGAATGGCAAACCCGGTATCCATCACGTAATGGGGCGCACCATCAAAGATTTATTTTGCCGGTATCAAACCCTCAAAGGCAAACGCGTAGAACGAAAAGGTGGCTGGGATACCCACGGCCTTCCCATCGAACTCAGTGTGGAAAAAGAGCTCGGCATTACGAAAGAAGACATTGGCAAGAGCATTACCGTAGATGAGTACAACCTCAAGTGTAAGGAAACGGTTATGCGATTCAAAGGAGAATGGGACGACATTACTCAAAAAATGGGCTATTGGGTGGACCTCAACGACCCCTATATAACCTATAAAAATGAATACATCGAGAGCGTGTGGTGGCTACTAAAGCAGTTGTACAAAAAAGAATTGCTGTACAAAGGCTATTCTATACAACCGTATTCTCCAGGCGCCGGCACCGGGCTCAGTTCCCACGAGTTGAATCTACCGGGTTGTTATAAAGAAGTTTCTGACACCACGATTGCCGCACTCTTTGAAGTCATAAACGACGAGAAATCAAATTTCCTTTTCGAGGACAAAAACGAGGACGTCCGCATTGCCGCATGGACCACCACCCCCTGGACCCTTCCCTCTAATACGGCACTGACAATAGGACCAAAAATATCTTATGCCAAAATTAAAACCACTAACCCGTACACGGGTAAACCCATGAGTGTGGTGCTGGCAGAAGACTTGGTGAGCAACTGGTTTTGTCCCAAAGGAGCGGCAGAAAAAAACAAAGCGGAGATTTTGGAACAGACCTCCGGGATTACAGCTGCACATCTCGAAGGTGTACGATATCAACCGCTATTGGACTTCGGCAACCCCATTGAGCCACTGCTCGGCACCAATGGATATGGCGTCGATGCCTTCCGGGTCATTGTGGAAGATTTCGTGACCACCGAGGATGGAACCGGCATTGTGCATACTGCCCCCAGCTTTGGGGCAGACGATATGAAAGCCGGTAAGGCCAACGGAATCGGGGCTTTGACCCTCGTGGACAAAAAAGGCAAATTTGTCGGTACCGTTGGAGAATTTTCGGGCCGGTATGTCAAAAACTACAAAGACGACCCCGAATGGACCAACGTGGACATTGACATTGCGGTGAAACTAAAGCACGAAAACAAAGCACTCAATGTGGCGAAATACGTTCACAACTATCCGCATTGCTGGCGCACGGACAAACCCGTGCTGTATTACCCGCTCGATAGTTGGTTCGTGCGCACCTCCGCCTGCAAAGAGCGGATGTACGAATTGAACAAAACCATAAACTGGAAACCCGCCAGTACGGGTGAAGGACGCTTCGGAAAGTGGCTTGAAAACCTGCAAGACTGGAACCTTAGCCGCTCCCGATATTGGGGCATTCCGCTTCCCATTTGGCGCACCGAAGACGGCTCGGAAGAAAAATGCATAGGCTCTGTGGCCGCACTGAAAGAGGCAGTGGCCGCAGCAAATGAAAAACTCAATCTAAGTCAAGCTGTACCCGCTGACCTGCATCGCCCATACATTGACAAAGTAGTACTCGTTTCAGAAACCGGCCTTCCAATGCGCCGGGAACCCGACCTCATCGACGTGTGGTTCGACAGCGGATCCATGCCTTATGCCCAATGGGGACTTGATTACGAAAAGCTGAATGCCGGCAACAGCCGTCCTTTCAACTTTCCTTTTGAAAAAAGCTATCCTGCCGATTTTATCGCCGAAGGGGTAGACCAAACTCGTGGCTGGTTTTACACCCTTCACGCCATTGCCACCATGGTCTTCGACAGCGTGGCCTATAAAAATGTCGTATCCAACGGCCTCGTTCTGGACAAGGCCGGCAACAAAATGTCCAAAAGGTTGGGCAATGCAGCGGACCCATTTGAAACGCTCGATAAATATAGCGCGGATGCCACTCGCTGGTACATGATATCCAATGCCTCGCCGTGGGACAACCTCAAGTTTGACGAAGCGGGCATCGCCGAAGTGCAACGAAAGTTTTTCGGAACACTTTACAACACCTATAGCTTTTTCGCGCTTTATGCGAATATCGATAATTGGGAAATGGACGAGATGAATGCCATGCCATTGGAGCAGCGCTCCGAACTCGACCGGTGGATACTCTCCAAACTATACAGCCTCGTGGCTTTTTACCACGAAGCAATGGACGACTACGAGCCCACCAAAGCTGCCCGTGCCATCGAAAACTTTGTGGACCAACACCTCTCTAATTGGTACGTCCGCCTCAGCCGCCGCCGGTTTTGGCGGGGCGAAATGAATGCCGATAAAGAAGCAGCTTACCAAACCTTGTTTGAAAGCCTGATGGTGGTGGGGCAATTGACCGCCAGCCTCGCACCGTTTTTTGCCGATTGGCTGTACCAAAACCTGACGGCTTCCATTCGGGAAAAAGCAATAGCCAACAACACACCACTGCGCCACGAGAGCGTTCATCTGACGCATCTGACGAAACCCGACCCTCCGAAAGTGGACGAAGAACTAGAGCAGCGCATGGATTATGCCCAGCGCATATCCTCCCTCGTTCTTTCACTTCGCAAACGCGAGCGCATACGTGTGCGTCAACCTCTGCAAAGGATAATGCTGCCTGTGCTCGATGAGCGCTTTACAGGCCAAATAGAGGGCATAAAAGACCTCGTACTTGCGGAGGTCAACGTGAAAGAAATCGAATATGTCACCGACACAAGCGGTGTCATTCACAAGAAAATAAAGCCCAATTTCAAAACCTTGGGCAGGCGCCTCGGCAGGCATATGAAAGATGCCGCCGCCGTCATCAATGCTATGAGCCAGGATGACATTGCGGCTATAGAAACTTCGGGAAATTATGTGCTCGAAGTGGGTGGCGAACGCCACGATCTCACCCTGGATGATTTTGAAATTACCGCTGAGGATGTGCCTGGATGGCTCGTTGCCACCGATGGCCCGCTTACCGTAGCTCTTGACGTGACGCTAACAGATGAGCTTACTGCCGAAGGCATGGCACGTGAGTTGGTAAACCGCATTCAGAACATTCGCAAAAACAGCAACTTCAACGTGACGGACAAAATATCCGTGCGAATCGAGAAACACCCTGGACTGAAAGTGGCCGTAGATCAATTTGGAGAATATATCAAAGGGGAAACGTTGGCCACCTCTCTTGCCCTTTCCGATGCCGTGGATGGTGAGAAAATCGAACTGTTTGAAGACATGGCCGTGGGAATCGAAGTGAGTCTGAATTGATGACGTTTCACCGCAGGATTGCTCCCGGCAATCCTGCGGTGTCCTTTTTCATCAACCCTTTTTTTTATCCTTTCTTGTAACGGTTTTGCCCGTTCCTGACGGCATTATTTTCATGGCAGGAATGCGTTCTTTTTTGGTGCCAAGTCTTTCAGCCTCTTTTTCGGCAGCTTCTGCTGCGGCTTCCGACACGGCAGCTTCCACACCGAATCCCAGAAGCGCCTGCAATACTGATTTAGTGCGAAGATAAAAAGCGAGGTTTTCGGGATGTTTCTCATTTTTGCAAACATACTCCGACCATCGCAAGGCACGATTCAATAATCGTTTATCAGATGTTGCTTTCGAAATTACACTGGCGTGATAATCGAATTCCCGCAATGGATTTTCGTTATCTTTCAACAATTTAAAATCGTACATCGCATCTACCACTGATGCATACATATCCCAATCTTCATTCCTCTGGTGCTGTGCACAAAGAGCACGAGCCAACAGCTCATTGCTCCGCGAGAATCCTCCATCGCGCAACAGCTGTATCATTTTTTCTTCTTTTGCCTTATCGTAATTCTCTCTGTCTTCCGGCTGGGACCACCTATTTCTTAGAATTTGGGTATCGAATACTTCGAATATTTTAGCCTCTACCTTTTCAGCCCCTATTGCTGCGGATATTTCCTCTTTATTTTTTAATAATATTTCAAATAATTGCGAAGCAGGATCCTCCAAATATTCACTGATAATAGCCCAATAATCAGGGGCCATAAAATGGTCTTTAGACATGAGTCTTAAAATGCCATCCGCAAGATTTCTTTCCTTTTTATCCTCGCCGGCCAGGCGAAGCGCCGTCATATACTGAAACATCAGCTTGGGGTTTCGCTCTCCCATGTTGTAGCGCTTTTCTAAAGCCGCAAAATAACCGTTGTAGGTGAGTACCATTTTGGCATAATTCAAAAATTCATTTTCGCCAAAATAAGCCCCCACAATTCGATGTAATACCTGCCCGTCGCTATTGATAAAAAGATAGGTAGGGTATGCAGTTATTCCATACTGCCTTTTTAGCATGGCCCCCTCGCCGGCCTCCATATCGTATTTTACATTGATGAATTTTTCGTTAAAAAAACGAACTTCAGCGGGTCGTGTAAAAACCTCCCTGTCCATTTTTTTGCAGGGGCCGCACCAAGTTGTATAACCATCTAAAAAAATGAATTTATGTGCTTTACGTGCCCGTTTCATTACCTGGTTCCATTCGGGCGCATTTTGAAAACCGATATGGCTTTCTTGAGAAAACACACTCGTCGCCGCCAATAATAATATTCCCGCAACAAAATCTATTTTCAGGCAATGGTTCATGCGATAAAGGTTAAGATAATTCTGGTACTTCCATTTTGTCTTCACAATATATGATGGAAATATTTTTGCCATAAACATTTAATCTAAATGCGCGTTTCTCAACTTGTTCCAAAAGGCATATATTTGCGAGGCACTGATATCACCCCTTCTCTTCGGGCTCCCTAATAACCCATGAATATATTAATTATTGCACCCCGGGTTTCTTTAAAAATTAACTCCGCATGAAGGTTTTAAATTTTGCAAATGATTTATACTTATTGAAGAAAAATATTATTTAATCGCAGGTTTTTATCATCAACAGCAGGAAAAGAGAAATTGGATGCCAAAAATATCCGGTCCTTTTCTTTTGAAAAACTTAAAACATGAAGAAAGTACAAAAAGAATTAGAACAGCGAAGAGAAGCTCTTGCTATTGCAAAGCAAGCAAAAAAACAGGCAAAAGAAGCTTATCGTGTGCAGCTGAAAGCATGGAAGGCACATTTAAAGCCCTTTAAAAGTGCTTTGAAACAAGCCGAATTAATGGTAAAGGAAACAAAGAGCGCTTTAAAAACAGCCACTAAAAAAACGAAAAAGGCGGATAAATTGAAACAGTCCGCGGCTATCACGTCCCCCAAAAAGAATATAAAACCGAAGAAAAAGGCCCAAACAATTAAAAGCACCAAGAAAGGACCCGGACGGCCACGGAAAGTTTCTGCCGCGCCTAAAAAGAAACCTGGACGTCCCCCTCGCACCACCGCACCGGTAACTGCTAAAACTTCCAAGGGCCGGGGCCCCGGACGGCCCCGTAAATCTACAACGGCCGCCCCCAAGAAAAGAGCCGGACGGCCGCGCAAAGTCACTACCGGTGATGACCTTACGCGCATCAACAGGCTTGGCGATAAAGTGGCTGCTATGTTTGTCAAGAATGGCATCAGCACATTTGCTTCCTTGGCTGCCACTCCAGTTGAAACCCTTAGAAATTTGTTGCGCGAAAACAATATGAGTAAATTTCGCAACCCCACTCCCTGGCCGGCAGAAGCCGCCAAACTTGCAACCGCACCTCCTGTCGAAGCACCAAAAGCCGCAGGAAGAAAACCGGGACGGCCCCGCAAAACACCTGTAGTAGCCAAAAAGACTTCGGGCAGAGGCCCCGGACGGCCTCCTAAAGCAGCAGCAACGACTGAGAAAAAAGCCGCAGGAAGAAAACCGGGACGGCCTCGCAAAACACCTGCGACAGCCAAAAAGACTTCGGGCAGAGGCCCCGGACGGCCTCCTAAAGCAGCGACTTCAACCGCTCACAAAAGGTCAGTTGGACGACCGCGGAAGACTGCGGCAAAGGCCACCGGCGGAGACCTCACGCTTGTAAAAGGCTTGGGTGATAAAGTAGCTGATATGCTTTCCAAAAACGGCATCGGCACACTTACCATTTTAGCAACAACTCCTGTAGACCGGCTTCGCGAATTGCTGCGCAATAACAACATGAGCAAGTTTCGCAATCCTAAATCCTGGCCGGAAGAAGCAGCTAAACTTGCCAAGAAATAATCAACGTGAACGGCAAACAATGGGCGGCTGGTGATACTCTGGCCGCTCATTTTTTCATTCAACATTTCGTTTAATGAAGTCACCCATTCGCATCGCCATCGTTCAGTCGGGGCCTGTTTTCCTGAATCTTTCACAAAGCATGGAAAAGGCCGGAGCTTTCATCCGGGAGGCCGCCGCCCATGATGTTGACCTCGTTATTTTCGGAGAAACCTGGCTATGTGGCTATCCGGCCTGGCTCGACCATTGCCCCAACATGGGACTTTGGGACCACGAGGCCACCAAACGGGTATTTGAGCGCATGCACAAAAACGGCGTTCAGGTGCCGGGACCTGAAACGAAACGATTGGGTGAATGTGCAAAAACTTACGAGGTAATCATCGGTATTGGCGTGAACGAAATAGTGCGCACCGGCCCCGGTAACGGCACCATCTACAACTCATTTTTACTTTTTGACAAATCTGGAGAACTCGTGATTCATCACCGCAAGCTCATCCCTACCTATACCGAGAAGATGCTGTACGGGCCGGGCGATGCCAATGGTTTATCGCCAGCCCAAACGGACATAGGTAGCATCGGGGGCCTCATCTGTTGGGAGCATTTTATGCCGCTTTCGCGCCAAGCTCTGCATGATGGCGGTGAGCACATCCATCTGGCACTGTGGCCCAAAGTGCACGAAATGCACCAGGTGGCGAGCCGCCAATATGCCTTCGAGGGCCGTTGTTTTGTGGTGGCTGCCGGCCAGATGCTGCGAGCCTCCGAAATCCCCGAAGAGCTGGAATTGACTCCCTCATTAGCAGTAAATAAGGAAGAATGGGTGCTCAACGGAGGCTCCTGCGTAATAGGCCCGGACGGCTTTTTCGACTTGGAACCTCAGTTTGACAAAGAGGGAATTATTTACCACCAAATCGACGATCCTGGCCAGATTTACCGGGAAAGAGCTACCCTCGACACATCGGGTCATTACCAGCGGCGCGACGTATTCAAGTTCGACGTTATTCGAAATGAACGCTAAATGTACGAGTCCACATTCTGTTAAATCCCTATCTTTCGCCCCGCAAATACCAATCAAACGCCGACATGAATAAAACCATATTTCCCCTTTTCATAATCGCCATTCTTTTGGCATGTGGCTCACCGGCAGACCCCGCGGATTCCGCTACTGCATCCTCTAATAAACTGGATGGGAAGAGCATTTATAAAAATTACTGTATTGCCTGTCATGGCTACTATGGCGATATGGGGGGCAGCGGAGCTTTCGACCTCACCAAATCCAAACTATCGTTGGAAGAACGAATAAAGGTCATTGCCGAAGGCCGGAAACTCATGACTCCTTTCAATGGGATGCTGAGTGAGGAAAAAATAAAAGCCGTGGCGAAATACGTAGAATCATTGCGCACAAAATGAGGATATACAATGCACTCGGCTTGATGTCGGGCAGTTCATTGGACGGGATGGACCTGGCGCTTTGCCACTTCAATATGAAGAACGGCGAGGTTGTGCATTGGGAATTGAAACAGGCCGGGACCCTTCCATTTTCGAGGGAATGGCAGGTACGGCTTTGCGGCATTCCCCGCCTAACTCGATTTGTTCTCGCCACATGACACGCAGATTTTTGGTAGTC
>CAZPHZ010000077.1:0-11021 GCA_964586035.1 uncultured Saprospiraceae bacterium | reverse complement strand
TTCGTACCATGGTGCTCTTTGCAGTGTATCGCCAGCCGTGTGATACGAGTGTGGCTGTTCGGGAGAAACGGTACCCGATGTTCATCCCCAAATTGGCGGGGGTGCGTTTCGTGTAAAAAAACCACCCTACCAAGGCAACACCTACTTAGGGATGGTGGTCCGGGAAAACGATACCTGGGAAATGGTCACCCAACGATTGATAACTCCGCTGGAAGGAGGCAAGTGTTTCGAGTTCAGCATATATCTCTGCAAGTCTGAATTGTACGTTAGCCCCAGCCGGGTAGATGAAAGAAAGGTGGTGAATTATACAAAGCCTGCTAAATTGCGCATCTGGGGCGGGTCGGAATATTGCCACCGGGATGAGTTATTGGCGGAAAGCAATATGATAAATAACTCAAATTGGCAGAAATATAAATTTAGATTTGAACCCCAGCACACACATACCCATTTAGTCTTCGAGGCTTTTTACAAAACGCCGACACTCATTCCCTATAATGGAAATATTCTCCTCGATAATTGCAGTTCCATCGTACCCGTGCCCTGTGATGCAGAGGTGCAGCCTCCAATCGTGGAAGTAGCACCTCGCCCTCCGCAAAGATCCGGCGGTGAAACTCAAAAACCGCGAGTTATTACAAAGCCTGCTAAACAACCTCAAAAACACAAGATATTAAAAGCGCTTGACCGCAGAACATTGAGGAAGGGATTGGTGATTCGCATTGATCAACTTTTTTTCCTTGCCGACAGCCCTGAACTGGTCGATACATCCTATGTCGTGCTGAACGAAGTGCACGACTTTTTGAATGAAAATCCCGATGTGGTGATTGAAATTGGGGGACACACCAACAGCAACCCCGAAGATGACTATTGCGACAGGCTATCCAAGGCCAGGGCCAAAGCCGTCGTTGACTTTCTCGTCGGCAAAGGCATTCCGGAAGAACAACTCGTCTATAAAGGGTATGGCAAGCGCCGCCCCATTGCTCCTAACAATACCGAGGAAGGGCGTAAAAAAAACCAACGGGTGGAAATCAAAGTATTGAGTTTCAACGATTAACCGTACTATTTGTCCACCCCATTAATGTGACTAATTTAGACTTTTATGAAAAATCGTATCACCCTGCTTTTTTATTTTGTTTTCTTGTCCGCCGGATTTCTTTGGGGGCAGGAACAACCAATTTTGCTGACCAATCCTTCCTTTGAAAGCAGGCCTGCTCAAGGTGGGAACGATGGCAGGTTCAATCTGCCGGGGTGGAGCAATTGTGGGGCCCCGAATGAAACACCTCCTGATATTCACCCGGTGGTGGGTGGCTCATTTCAAGTGGTGCAGAAGGCGCACGATGGCGCAAGTTACCTCGGAATGGTGGTACGTGACAACCACACCTGGGAGTCTGTATCCCAGCGTCTTGCGACGCCGGTTGTCGCTGGAAAATGTTATGATTTCAGTATTGATATTTCCCGCTCGGAGAATTACCTCAGTCCTTCCATCTCCGACTCGACCAGGATTGTGCATTATTCAGTGCCTGCGCGGTTGCGAATTTGGGGTGGAAATGGCTTGTGTGGCAAAGTGGAGCTGCTCGGAGAGACTTCGGTGATACACCACACGAGATGGTTGACCTATCCTTTTAAATTCACTCCGGAGAAAACACATAACTACATCGTACTCGAGGCCTATTACAACACACCAAATTCCAACGGAAATATTTTGCTCGACAACGCGTCTCCCATTTTTCCAGTGACATGCGAAGTGGAGAAACCGCAGGCTCCTGAAAAGAAGGAGAAAATATTGAGCGGGCTGGATAGGAAGAAACTGAAGAAGGGTCAAACCATCAGGATTGACCAACTTTATTTCAAGGCTGATAGTGCGAGCATTACAGAAGAATCATACCCTGTATTGGAGGAGATTTATGAATTTCTGAAGTTGAACCCAGACGTGGTGGTCGAGATTGGCGGGCACACCAATGGCATTCCATCTCAGGATTATTGTGATAGGCTGTCAACAGAAAGAGCAAAAGCTGTCTCTGAATATCTTTCGCAGCAAGGCATTCCTAAAGAGCGACTTCAGTACAAGGGATATGGAAAAAGGCAACCGGTGGAAACCAATAAATCTTCTTACGGCCGCAAACGAAACCAGAGGGTCGAAATAAAGATTCTGAGTTTCGACGGGTAGCCCGATGTGGCGATTGTCAGTTTACAAATAAAACAGGTCCTCTTCGGAATTTCTCTGCCGGAGAGGACTTGTTGGTTATTATCCGATGGAAATTTTTATCCCCCCATAATTTTATACCCAAAAGGCAAATATGTATCTATCTCGCTGTGTGCAAAATTTTGATATACTGCCCAAAGAAAGTACCTTTGCCCGGATTTTTTTGGAAGTAGAAAGATTGCCGTATATTTTGACAAATCTATTCGACCTGCCTTTTAGGCAATTCATTAAAAATCAACTTTTTAAGAATCTTTATTTTTCATCTCCCGTAAAAGCGGTACCGGAGGGCACTGTGTAATTTCAGATGCTTGCTCCGCACTTACGAAGTACATAAAAAGTATTACAGAAATGGCTCTTATTAGTAAAATTCGGAGACAAAAGTGGTTGTTGGTTGGGTCAATGACCATCGCATTGTTCTTGTTCATCGCAATGCTGATGTTCGACAACCCTAATCAAAGCTTATTTGGCGGCAGTGCAACCACTATAGGTGACATCGAAGGGCGCAAAGTCGATTATAAGGAATTCAGCATTATCCACGACATGCTTTACCGAAATTCCAGTGGCGATGGGTTTAGCGACAGAACGTTCCTGTGGAATTTCTTTGTGGACGACGCCATAATTAAGAAAGAGGCGGAATCCATCGGCTTGGGTGTCAGCAAAACAGAACTGCTCGACTTGCAGTTCGGAGCTGATAACAGCAGGCTGAGTCCCATAATCAGCAGCCGATACGTGAACCCCAACACCCGGCAGGTTGACAGGCAGCAACTCGACCAATTGAAAAATATTATCACTACCAACCAAATTGACCAGCTTATACAGAACGGTCAATTGGTGTCTGATTTCAAATATCGGTGGGCCCATCAGGAAAAGGAAATTATCAACGACCGGTTGCAGACGAAGATGGCCAATATGGTGTCCAAGGGTATGTATACCCCTGCCTGGATGGCAGAAATGATAAGCAAGGACCAAAACCTGACCATTGATTTCAAATATGTTCAGGTACCATTCGATGAAATTGAAAACTCTGAAGTTACTTTGGAAGATGCCGATTATAAGGCCTACTTTGAAGAGAATAAAAACCAGTTTATCCAGGAGGAAGAGACGAGGAAATTAGAATACGTCATTTTTGATGTTTCCCCGACACGTGCTGATTCTGTTGCTATTAGAGATAATATTTCCAGGCTGCTTGGCGATTTTTCAGCCACGAACAATGATTCACTATTTGTCGAGAATAATTATGGCAGCATTGATGCAGCTTACTTCAAAAAGGAAACATTGAATATCGAAATTGCCGATACAATTTTCGAAATGGCTGCTGGCTCTGTGTACGGCCCATATTTAGATGGCGCTGCGTATAAAGCCGTGAAACTGCTCGATAAAAAAGTCATTCCGGACTCGGTCAGGGCAAGGCACATTCTCAGAACCGCTAATGATCAAGCAACGCTGGTGGCGGCCATCCAAACCATCGACAGTCTGAAAAACCTCATCGAAACAGGAGCAGTTAGTTTCGACTCTTTGGCTGCCAATTTCAGCCAGGACCCATCAAACGCCAATAAAGGTGGCGACCTCGGATTCTTTGCGCAGGGACGCATGGTGAAAGAATTTAATGATGCCTGTTTTTTCAATGCAGAACCAGGTAAACTTCAATCCGTCATTACACAGTTTGGCGTTCACCTGATTGACGTGACCGATAGAAAATTTAGTGACAGTAGGGAAGAATCCGTTAAGGTGGCTTACATTTCACAAGACATAGTGCCAAGTCAAGGTACTCAGGATAGCATTAGGGAATTGGCTCTTCAAATGCAGGAAGACAACCCTACCATTGAGGACTTGCGTAAAAATGCAGCCGAAAAAGGTATGGACGTGGAAACTTCTCCCTGGCTCAAAAAAAACGATTATGCTTCCGGAAGCCTCGGCGCCGGACAAGGCTCCAGGGAAATGATCCGGTGGGCTTTCGATGTTGACCCCAATGCGAAATCGCCAAAAGTTGGCGAAGTTTCTCCCCAAGTCTACAGTTTCCAAAATCAAGGTCAGTTTTTCATCAGCAAATTTGTGGTGGCCTCATTACAGAGCATTCGCCCTGCTGGCATGCCCTCCTATAAAGAAGTTGAAGAGGAAATAGAACCTTTGGTTATCAACCGCAAAAAGGGAGAAATCATAAAAAAAAGGATGCAAGGCAAAACCGATTTGGCCAGCATTGCCGCCACCTTTTCTACCAAAGTGGATACTGCTACAAACATCAGCTTTGCCTCGGCTTTTTTACCCAGTGCTGGCAATGAACCAAAAGTGGTAGCTGAAGCATTCAACGTTGACCTAAACCAGTTGTCGGAACCCATAGTTGGCAATTCGGGAGTATTTGTGCTGGTGCCAAGCACCAAATCCACTCCCGAGGCTGGTGCAAACGTAGCACAGGTTCGTCAGTCCAGCCAGCAATCTATTCGGGGCTTGATAAGAACACGGTTGATGCCTGCCATGCGGAAAAAAGCGGATATAACAGATAATAGATCCCGCTTCTTTTAAGACATATTGAACTTATCCAGAATTGTAAGGGGCCACTATTTCAGTGGCCCCTTTTGTTTTGTCTCTCTTTCTCGGTATATTTCGGCAACATTTCATCACTGGTCAAAAATTCAAAACAATGGACGGAGACACAAACGAAAGAATTGAAGATGTTATCCGGAATGGGTACGATTTCAAATTCGGTGACTACATAAGTAATGGCTTTTCTCTATTTCAAAAAAATATGGGGGGGTTTGTCATTTATGCTTTAGTGATGCTGGTATTAATTATGGTGATCAACTTCATCCCTCTCTTCGGAGCACTCGTGAGCAATTTTATACTGACTCCGGTACTTACTGTGGGCGCATATATGGTGGCTCATAAATTAGAAAAAGGTGAACAAACTGAATTTGCAGATTTTTTCAAAGGATTTGATTATATCGGCCCGTTGGTGCTCACGGCCCTGGCTACGTTCGCTATTTTAATTGTAACGACGATACCTTTCTTTTGGCTGTTAGTGGATCCGGGCTGTTAGCCTGGTACATGGAGGCGCTACAAAATCCTATGTCTGCCTCTGGAGGAATTCCCGGCATCCCTTTTTGGTCTTTCCTGTTGCTGTTGCCCGCCGTCTATTTTGCTGTGGCGTACAACTGGGCTTATATGTTCGTAGTGTTTTACAAAATGAGCTTTTGGGATGCCATGGAAGCCAGCCGGAAAGTTATTTCCAGGAAATGGTTGATAGTATTCCTCTTTCTTTTTGTAACGGGAATTATTGCCGGTGCTGGTATTATATTATTATGCGTGGGAATTTTAGTCACCTTCCCAGCCTACCTCTGCATGAACTACTCCGCTTTTGCGGATGTAACACAACTCGGAACTGAACCGGACGACGGCGATAACATTGAAAAGCATTTGGTGGATTAGACGATGGATGAATTGTGATACTTTTGGTGAGAATGTGCAGCAGGTTTGCATTCCGTAGGTGTCATGCACTAATTTTTGAAATCTTGGGTGAGGCCTGTTGATTTTACTCTCCCCCCAATGGCCCTGATGGTCCAGTGCGTGAACGATTGATTGGCCTCGAAACCATGTCCGGAAATTATTTCATCGGGGCGGCGCAATATCACGAATTTATCAGTGTGTACTTTGTCGGAAATCTCGTCCCAAATCAGTTCTTCGGATTCCAACCGCTCGCCATTCAGACTTTCCCAAACTACGCTGTCGCGGGCGATAAACTGATTGTCGTTTTCCTGTCGTGTAGCATATTTTGCTGTGAGTGAACCTGAGGCCTTTCCTTCTTCATCAAAAAAATCAACGGTCAAACCTTCCGGGAATTCCTGCCAGGGGTCGTTTTTGTCTAAGTGCCTGATTAAGATGGGGCTTACTATTCGCATGCGCAAAATGGCCGAGTCGCTGTAGAGCATCTCAATACCCCTGGCGGTCTCTATTTTTGTTTCTTCTTTTGAAAAAAACTGATTCACCTCGCTGATATCATTTTCACAGGCTGCAAAAATGAAAAGGCTGACCAATATGCCGAAATAAAGTTTCATTTTGAGAGAACGATTTTGGATATCTCTGAATCGGCCATTTGCAAATCCTTGACAATTTACCCACTTTTCCGCATTCCGTTATTGTCGAACCAAACAAGAGTTTTGTCATCGGGTTCGCCATTGTAGTTTACCGTAATTTCCTCACCTGCAGCGATGTCTTTCACACATACGAAATCAATGGTGTTAGAATCGTAATCAAATAGATAATTGGCGTTTGCATCGTACGAATGGTTGTAAAGGGAACCATAACCAAGTGCAATAGCGCACTGGTTTTGGGCTTTGCCCCAAAGGAAATAGTAGTCGTGCAAATGGGTTGCATGTATAGCCGCAAGTTCATCGGGAGGCATTACAATCACAGGGCACACTTCAATGGCGTCTCCCACCGACAAGGGTTGACCAGTGAATACCCCCCGGCCTCCGAGGTGGCTGGCTGCAATATATAGGAAGGGCGATCGCTGTGACATGTTGGAAATTGGGCCATTGGCCAATTAGCTTAGCAACCTTTCAACTGGAACTATTTTGACCGGAGCTTAATTACCGGACAAATTATTTCTTCCAGTGAAATGCCACCGTGCTGGAAGGTGTTTTTGTAATAATTGTGGTAATGGTTGTAGTTGTTGGGGTAAAGGAAGAAGCGGTCTTCTTTTGCAAAAATAAAAGTAGAACTGACATTTGGCCGGGGCAGGCCGGCATCCTTTGGATCCCGGAAGGCCAGAACATCTCTTCTGTCGTATTGAAGATTGCGCCCAACTTTATACCGCAAATTGGTAGTCGTGTCTCTATCGCCAACCACCTTAGACGGGGTATTAACGCGTATGGTGCCGTGGTCGGTAGTTACGATAAGTTGGACATCTCGCTCTGCAATTCTTTCAAGTGCGGAATAAAGCGGCGAGTTGACGAACCACGAACGAGTAAGTGAGCGGTAAGCCTTTTCATCTCCGGCGAGTTCTTTCAGCACTTCCATCTCTGTGCGGGCATGCGAAAGCATGTCGATAAAATTATATACGACAACGGTAAGGTCATTGTGAAGATAATTCAGGATGTTGTCTTGAAGCTCTTTGGCCTTTGCCACATTGGTTATTTTCAAGTAGTCTACCTTCACGGGTTTGCGAATGCTGCGTTTAACCTGCTCGTTGAGAAGGTCTTTTTCGAAAAGATTTTTACCTCCTTCATCAATGTCGTTTTTCCAAAGTTTCGGATGAACTCTAGCAATATCAGCGGGCATCATTCCGGAAAATATAGCGTTGCGGCTGTACTGCGTGGCAGTTGGAAGAATGCTGTAAAAAAGGTCTTCATTTTCCAACTTGAATAGCTCCGACATCAAAGGTTCTATGACTTTCCATTGGTCGAAACGCAGGTTGTCGAGCAATAACATTACGGTGGGTATTTCTTCTTTCAACTCCGGGAAAACTCTGCGGCGCATGAGATTGTGCGACATGACAGGTGCTTCGATGGTATCGTTCACCCAGCCTTCGTAGTTCTTTTCGACAAAGCGGCTGAACTCGGCATTGGCGTCACTTTTTTGAGTTGAGAGTATTTCACCCATAGCCGTAGACTGAGATTGATCTATCTTGATTTCCCAGTTGATTAGTTTTTGATAAATCTCCTTCCATTCTTCAAAACCCGGCCCACTGTTTATTTGCATGCTTAGCATGCGAAATTCCTGCTGATAGCTGGAAGTTGTTTTTTCTCTTACCAATCTTTTGTTGTCGATTATTTTCTTGAGGGTGAGTAAAATCTGGTTGGGGTTCACCGGCTTTATGAGGAAATCGGAAATCTGAGAACCAATGGCCTCCTCCATTATGTGCTCGGCTTCGTTTTTGGTGATCATCACCACCGGCAGCCGTGGGTTGGACTCTTTGATTCGGGCCAGGGTTTCCAATCCCGTGAGCCCGGGCATGCTTTCGTCGAGAAAAACGACGTCGAAATTCTGGTCCGTATCACATTCTTCGAGGGCGTCATGGCCGTTGGAAACAGTGGTTACGTCGTAGCCTTTTTTTTCCAAAAAAAGCATTTGGGGTCTCAGCAGGTCTATTTCGTCATCTGCCCAAAGGATTTTTATTTTATCCATTTATGTGTGGTTTGAAATATTTCGAAAATATAGTTACTGAACGCGATGGTTAGCGTCTAAGGTGCAGTCCTGTATTTCCCATCAAAAGTACCAATTCACGATTCCCCGCCCAAAGATTGCAAATGGCCCAAATGGCCAAAACACCTCAAAGCTCTAGCTTTGTCTTGAGATGAGAAGCCCGGCCACCTTGAGCCGGGCTTTTTCTGAACGCCCGCTACCCGGCGTTTATTTCAACAAGATTACCCACGTGGTAGATTAATGGGCACAATATGTTTTTCAAATAAATGACCAACCTCGCGCAAAAGGGCAACTCCATTTGCCGGAGTTGCCCTTTTGGAAATCTTTCGCCGGGAGGCGAAATGGCTATTTCATGCTATTATTACAGCAACGGTGCAATCACCAAAGCCACCACAGACATCAGTTTCAACAGGATGTTGAGCGATGGGCCGGAGGTGTCCTTGAACGGGTCGCCCACAGTGTCCCCTACCACGGTTGCTTTGTGAGGGTCAGAGCCTTTGTAATACATTTTACCGTCTATTTCATATCCCTCTTCAAACATTTTTTTGGCATTATCCCAGGCGCCACCGGCGTTGGACTGGAAGATGGCCATAAGCACTCCGGTGACTGTGACTCCTGCCAAAAGCCCACCGAGCATCTCCGCGCCCATTTTGCTTCCCAATCCGATGAGACCGGGAGTAAGGCCCACCACAACCGGCACCAATACAGCGAGAAGGCCAGGACGAACCATTTCACGGATAGAAGCCTTGGTGGAAATTTCCACGCATTTGCTGTATTCGGCTTTTCCATGAGCTTTTTCAAATGTTTCCTGATCGGCTTTACTCCATTTATCCCGGTCTTTGCCTTCATTCTTTTTCATTACGGCCAATGCTCCTTTGAGTTCAGGAATAGTGTTGAACTGACGGCGTACTTCCTGGATCATATCCATAGCGGCCCGGCCCACAGCTCCCATCGAAAGAGAGGAGAAAAGGAAGGGAAGCATGCCACCGGCAAAAAGCGCAGCGGTCACGTAAGGATTGGTGACGTCAATTCCATTCAATTGAGCTTCGGGGTGAGACATATTGTATGCCGTTATAAAAGCGGCGAACAAGGCCAGCGCCGTAAGAGCAGCTGATCCGATGGCAAAGCCTTTGCCGATGGCGGCGGTTGTGTTGCCTACAGCATCGAGTTTGTCGGTGCGGCCGCGCACTTCTTTTGGAAGCTCGCTCATTTCGGCAATGCCACCTGCGTTGTCGGAAATGGGGCCGTAAGCATCGACTGCCAACTGAATACCTGTATTGGACAACATCCCAACAGCAGCAATGGCGATGCCGTATAAGCCGGCAAAAGTGTATGACCCTACGATGGCTACAGCCAAAATTAGAATGGGGATAGCGGTAGATTGCATACCCACGCCGAGGCCGGCGATAATGTTGGTAGCTGAACCGGTCATGGATTGGTGGACAATGCTTCTTACCGGGGCAGTCCCTGTGCCGGTGTAGTGTTCAGTGACAAGGCCGATCGCAAGACCGCCGGCCAAGCCAAAAATAACGGCATAGAAAACACCCGTCGAATGATAAGGAACCTCGTTGACCGTCCAGGTTTCCGGTAGCATCCATTTTACGATAATAAATGTGAGAATGAGCATAAGACCCGATGATAGAAACTCACCTCTATTCAAGGCTTTCTGAGGGTTGCCACCTTCTTTTACCCTCACGAAAAAAGTGCCGAGGATGGAGGTCAGAATTCCCACACCAGCCAGTATGAGCGGCAGTAATACTGCGTTCAGCCCGCCGAACTCATTGGTGTTTTCGAAGCCTGTGATTCCGATAAAAGCGGCACCGAGAACCATCGTTCCAACGATGGAACCCACGTAGGATTCGAAGAGGTCGGCACCCATGCCGGCCACATCACCCACATTGTCGCCCACGTTGTCGGCGATGGTTGCGGGGTTCAATGGGTGGTCTTCCGGGATGCCGGCTTCTACTTTGCCGACGAGGTCGGCACCCACATCGGCGGCTTTGGTGTAAATGCCGCCGCCCACGCGGGCAAAGAGGGCAATGGAAGAAGCGCCAAATGAAAAACCGGTGATGACGGTAATAACCTTGGTGGGGTCCCAACCCATGTTGGAGTATAAAAGGAACAAGGAGCCAAGACCGAGCACGCCCAACCCTACCACGCCGAGACCCATGACAGAGCCTCCGGCAAATGCTACTTCAAGGGCTTTATCCAAACTCGTTCTCGCAGCGTGAGTAGTGCGCACATTGGCTTTGGTGGCCACGCGCATGCCGATGAAACCTGCCAAGCCGGAGCACAACGCACCAATGACGAACGACAACCCGATCAGCGAGGATGATTCTGCCTCGGAATTACCGCTCAACGCCAACAGGATGGCTACGGCAAGGACAAATATTGCGAGTACTCTGTACTCTGCTTTCAGAAATGCCATGGCTCCTTTTTGAATAGCCTTGGCGATACTCTTCATTTCGTCGGTTCCTTCATCCTGTTTATTGACCCAGGAGGTTTTCCAGAATGTGTACAACAGACCGGCTATGCCGAGCACGGGAACTATGTAAGTCAGATTTTGCCCCATAATTTTTAGATTTTAATGAGTTAGGTTGTTTAAACGAGTTTTATTTGCATTTGCCGGAAAACAGCGAGGTTCAATATTCGGCAGTATCTTTAATCTCGCCGCGATATTGAA
>CAZPHZ010000076.1:0-11089 GCA_964586035.1 uncultured Saprospiraceae bacterium | reverse complement strand
CGGCAATATCGTCGATAGGGTCGGAATTTAGCAGCGATTTCAGGCCCTCACGGTCGATGTCAGAAGTGTCGAGCATTTGATCGAATGTTGCTTTTCCGGCTCCATCATTCAGATTGACCCACGATGTGTAAAGTCTGTTGGCGGAATTGTCTTCACCCTCCTTAAAGGGCGGGATGCCTTCCAACAATGACATGGCGGTGATGGCTGCCGTCATACCCCCCGCTGAGGCCCCAGCCATCACCTCGATAACCACCCGGTGCGGCGGCACGGAAGGGTCGTAACCCTCCTGTTTCGCTTTTTCGAGGTCGTTGCCATTGGCTTCGAGAATGCTCATGTTCCGGCGCTTGGCATCCTCCCATAGCTGAAGGGTCTCCAAAAGGTAGTCCATGACACCGGCGGTATAAGCCCCGGCGGAGACCGCCCCTGCCATCACGATTCCGAGCCGGAAGATAGGTGGAGATTGCACGTTTTTCATATCGGATGGAATTCAGTTTTTAGGTTTTGGTTCCGGAGATTTCACCCCTTTGGGGAGGGTTTCAGGTTTCGGAAACAACGGGCCGTACCGCCAATCAAAGCCCATTTTCAATTTTCAATTCTGCATTCTCAATTATTCAAACCCCGTTTTTCTCGATCTCCATAATGGCTGCAACATGGGCATCTGCAATTTTCTGGCGGATGTCTGATTTCATCAAATCCACCACCTGTTTCTTATTATTGTAAAATCCATTTTCTGTGAGGATGGCGGGCATGGAGGTTTTTACCAAAACGTAAAGTTTGGTGATGGAAGTGGACTTTAAGTCTCGATTTTTCCAGCCGGTTTCTGCGATGAGGTGTTTTTGAAAAATGGCCGCCATTTTTTTGCCCTTTGTGCTTCCATTGGCAAACCATGTTTCGATGCCGCTGATGCTGTCGTTTACCCAAACACCAGCCGCTGCCGGCCCGGCGTTAGAATGAACAGACACGTACATTTTCGGCAAGTCTGAACTTTTGTCGTTGGCGCGCTTCACCCGTTGGCGAAGGAAACTACCGACCTCGAGATAGTCGGGTACAACGTCGTAATATTTCACTCCCTTCTTTTCCAAAGCCTTAATGATGCGTTCAACCACGTCCCGGTTGAATTCGTATTCAAAAAACCGGGTATCGCCGTCGTCGAACAGCGGAGAGCGTTTGCCGGGTTGCAGCTTGCCGTGACCGTTGTCGAGGCACCAAAGATAACGAGGCACGTGCTCAGGCGTGGGAGGTGTGGTCGTTGGTTCATCACTGCCGGACGTATCAGTTACCGGGGGAACCGGTTCCCCGGGCCCAGGCGAGTCTGACGATGCAGGTGCCGTAGTGGGAGTCTCAGCCGGTTTTACCTCTCCATCAACGGCTGCGTTTTTGTCTGGATCGGCAAACGGGCCAACGAGAGCTACCTCCTCTGCCTTTACCGTGATGATGGTATCTTGCGGCACGTCGGAACTGTCTTCAGCCACCCCTGTCATCCTATCGTGGGCCCCTTGTTTTTTGTTGCCAAACAGCGACGAGAAAAAGTTGGAAAAGATATCTGCGATTTTCTTGAACATGATTATTGCAGGTTGGGTAATGGCCCGCCAAAACCGGCGATACCAATAAGTGAATGAAAAAGAAGGGCTTACAAAGGTTTCAAAAATATAATTTTCGATTCAATCGGCGGTAGTTTCCCCATTCTTATATGTTCAAATTTTTTCAAGTGCCTGCTCCAGGTCACCGATAATGTCCGCTGCGTTCTCGATTCCAACCGACAATCGGATGAGGCCATCCGTGATGCCATTTTCTAACCGCAAATGTTTTGGGACGTTCAAATGAGACATGGAGGCGGGGTGTAATATCAGCGTGTCCACGTCGCCGAGGGTGGGGGCTAGGGTGCAGAAACGGATGGCATTCATGAAACGAATCCCAGCGTCAATGCCACCTTTTAGCTCAAAACTCAACATACCGCCAAAAGCGGTCATTTGTTTTTTTGCGATCTCAAAATCGGGGTGGGAGGAAAGGCCGCAATAATTCACTTGTACCACATGCGAGTGATTTTCCAAAAACCGGGCGACAGCAAGGGCGTTGGCGCTGTGGCGCTCCATGCGCAAAGCGAGGGTTTTCATGCCATTGTGTACGAGCCAGGCATCCCAGGGGTTGCCGTTGGTGCCTGCGAGTTTCATGGCCTGCCATACGGTACCGCCCATGCGCATTTGGTGGGCATGGGGTGTGACGAGGGCCCCGGCTATGGAATTGCCGTGCCCGTTGAGAAACTTGGTGGTGGAATGCACGATGAAGTCGACACCATAGCGCAGCGGTTGTTGGAGGTAGGGTGTGGCGAAAGTATTGTCCACGGCGCTGAGCTTGCCGTACCGGCGGGCGATTTCAGCCAACGCTGCAATGTCCACACATGCCAAGGTCGGGTTGGCTGGTGTTTCAAAATAGAGCATGCGTATGCGTTCATCCTGTTTCATCAGGTCTTCCACCCGGTTCAGGTCGTGCAGACCGGTCATGATGGTCTCGACACCAAAAGGGCCGAACAGTTTGGTGAAAAGCTCTGTAGTGCCACCGTAGAGATTGCCTTGCGTGAGGATTTTATCACCGGACTTCAACGTACTGGCGACCAAGGTGGAAATGGCGGCCTGCCCGGAACTAAAAAGCAATCCGGCTGCGTTCATGCCTGTTCCCGCCGATTCAAGCCGGGCAATTTTGCCAGCTACTGCCTCCATTGTGGGATTGCCGTAACGACCGTACACATGGCCCACTTTTTTTTGGGAAAAAATGTCGATGCCCTCGTCAATCGTTTCAAAAACGAACGACGAAGTGGGGTAAATTGGGAGCACATGTGGCCGGGTAGTCCGCGGGTCTTTTACCTCTTTGACACAGATGGAATCGAAGTGCAGGTGCTTTTCCATTAGGGATTTTTTTTTTGAAGAACAGGGTGGTGAAAATACTAAAATGCTTTTCGGCAATTGCCCGCAAGAGCCATGAAATAACAAAGTTAGATTTCCACTAAACCGAATTTGCGTTATTTTGCAAATATTCAATGCGGGGCAAGAATTGCCGGCAATTCAATCCCGTGAATACAAACAACAACAACTTGTACGAAACTAATCAATTCATAGCAGACCCGAAACAGAGCGCCATCCGTTTGGATAAATTCCTGACGGACCGCCTTTTCAAGGTTTCGCGTAGCAAAATCCAAACTGCTATAAAAGTGGGACTCGTCACAGTGAATGAACTGGAAGTGAAGGCCAATTATAAGATACGGCCGGGTGATGTGGTGGAGGTGAGCATTCCCAAGGTGCAAGAAGCATCCGCAGGTTTAGTCCCCGAGGATATGCCTCTTGACATCGTTTACGAGGACGGCGACCTGTTGATAGTTCACAAACCTGCGGGTCTGGTGGTACACCCCGGTGTTGGCAACTACCGGCACACCTTGGTGCATGGGTTGGCATATTATTTTAATAATCTGCCGGTGATGGCGGGGAATCCCGAGAACCGGCCAGGCCTTGTGCATCGCATAGATAAGGACACATCGGGGCTGCTCGTGGTGGCAAAAACGGAGTTGGCAATGTTTCACCTGGGCAAACAGTTTCACGACCACAAGATTCACCGCCGCTATCAGGCCATTGTTTGGGGCGAGCCGGACGAGGAGAGTGGAACAATCACTTCTTTTATCGGCCGGCACCCGCGGTTTCGCACACGCATGACCGTCGTGGAAGAAGAGGAAAACGGTAAATGGTCTTGTACGCATTGGAAACTGCTCGAACGATTATACTATGTAAGCCTTCTCGAATTACAATTGGAAACCGGGCGTACCCACCAAATCCGGGTGCACATGGCGCACCGGGGGAATCCGCTGTTCAACGACGAAAAATATGGGGGTGCCAGGGTCGTGAAGGGTACTGTTTTCAGCAAATACAAACAGTTTGTGCAAAACTGCTTCGAGGCTATGCCCCGTCATGCGCTGCACGCCAAAGAACTTGGGTTTGTGCATCCGGTCACTGGCAAGGATATGTTTTTCGACAGCGAATTGCCTGCCGATATGACGGCTTGTCTCGAAAGATGGCGAACCTACGTCACAGACCGGAAATCGAAACTGACACTGGAACAGGAGTGAAGTCAACAATTTAGTCACAAATATTTCGGAGAAAAGAAGCGATATGAATTTAAAGGAACGAATAGAGGTACTCGCTCAGCTGGGTCAGCATTTGCAGAAGGAAGACGACAACCTGCAGGCAATCATTCACCGCACCGAATTCAACAACTCCTGGTTTACCAAAGAAAATCAACAACTGGCGATTGGGGCCATAGCTTCTGCTTTTTTGGAAAAAGAAAAATTGGAAGCATGGGCGGACAGATACAAACCGGGCCATGATACACCCGGGAAAAAGGTGGGCCTCGTGATGGCAGGCAATATTCCGCTCGTGGGCTTTCACGATGTGGTTTGCACTTTTGTGGCCGGCCACAAGTCCATCATCAAGCTTTCTGACAAAGACAAGTACTTACTGCCCTACCTTTTGGATATGATGAAAAAAATAAATTCCTCCACTGAGGAGTATTTTGATATTGTGGATCAATTAAAAGGCTTCGACGCCGTCATTGCCACCGGCAGCAATAATACGTCGCGGTATTTCGAAGCGTATTTCAAACAATACCCTCACGTCATCCGCAAGAATCGCAATTCTGTGGCAGTGCTCGATGGCCAAGAGAGCAACGGGGAGTTGCTCGCCCTCGGCAAAGATGTGTTTCGCTTTTTTGGTCTCGGGTGCCGCAACGTCTCAAAACTTTATCTCCCCGAAGGCTATGATTTTAATCGCCTCATGGAGCGACTTCACGAGTTTCGGGAAATTATCCGTCACGATAAATATAAAAATAACTTCGACTACAACTTTGCTCTGGTGACCATGAATCGAACGCCTTTCCTCAACAATGGCTGCATCGTGCTTACCGAAGACCCGGCCATCGCCTCCCGAATCGCCGTGCTGAACTACGAATATTACAGTGATAAAACGGCTCTCAGCAACGAGCTTGAGTTACGGTCTGAAGAGATACAATGCGTGGTGACAGGTGGCCGCATCTTTGCCAAGGCGACAGTGCCTTTCGGCAAAACGCAGGAACCCCAGCTAAATGACTACGCTGACGGGGTGGATGTTATGGAGTTTTTACAGGGGTTATAATAAAGTAAGAAGGGTGCAGTTTTGAACCGCACCCTTCAATAATTAGATTATTATGTAGTCGTATAATCGTCTTTTCAATTAAACAACACCTTCTTCGATAAAATGCCAGATGCGAACCGGACTTTGGCAATGTATAATCCATCCGGAAGTCCCTGGCGTATCAACGTGTACTGGTTGGTGTTGATTTCCAACACATTTTTCACCATCTGACCGGAAATGTTGAGCAACTGAATGCTCTGAATGGGTTGACCGGCATCGCTGGTGAACCTGACTTCACTTGCTGCAGGGTTAGGTGCTATCATCAGGTTTACAGTAGCTTCATCGGCAAGTTCTTCAATCCCCGTAGAGCAAGTACCTCCCAAATCAAGTGCAGCAAAGGCTCTGGGAGCAAAGTACCCGATGATGGAGTCAGCGTACAAACGACCTTTTTCAGCGCTCATGTCGTTGTTACTAATTAGGCCGATGATGTTGAAATTGCACACTGAAAGCGGAAGCCCGGCGGGGCAAGCGGGGTGAGGGATTTGCGACCAGTAATCCTGGCTCCACCATTGCCATGGCGAGCCTTCATAGGCAGGCTCTCCATTAAGTGGGTTCACTCCGGCAGGGCGGTTGAAAGGGAATAACCCCTCGAAGCCATCGTTGAAATTGTTGGCTGCTGTAGTATATGCGTCATTAATTTGGGCGTCGATAAAAACGTCGTTGAGGCCCAAATCATTTGAAACCTGAGATACGAGATAAGAGCCCTGAACTTCAACGATTTGGTCACCTGTAGTTGGCACAATCAAGATGTCTTCTTTGTAGGGAGCATTGGGGTCGTCCGGTACATGAAAACCGATAGTCGGGGGATCAGTGCTGTCTATCCAGGAAGTGTCGCCTAACGCACCTCCCACATTGACGCACAGCTGAACGTCGGAATCGTAGCCGGGGGTATTGGGGATGGCGAGGGTGTCGCCGTTGAGTGGGTTCAGGCCCACAAGGGTTTCGCCATTCAAGTCTCCGTTGATAGGTTCGATAACCATTGGGTCGGGGATTCCGTCGCCGTTTATGTCATCACCAATAAACTTGGGTATTACAACGTCGCTGTAATTATCGAGCATAGAACTGGCAAGTGTAATGTAGCCGCCTGTTCCATTCCCAAACAGAGTAATTTTATCGGGGCAAATACCATACGGGTTACCATCTTCAGCAACAGTTTTGCGGAAGAAACGGACGCATGCCCGAGAATCTTGTACACCCCTGTAAGCTGCGTTGATAAGGGTGCTGATGCGCACATTGATGTCGGAGCTAAGAGGGTTCCATCCAAGACGATAGTCCACGTTGGCAACTACGTATCCCATTTTTGCCAAACGCGTACAAAGTTCCACATTAATAGAATCGTTTTTTGTCCCGGAGGTAGTTCCATTTTCCGGATTGGGCAGGAAATTGCCAGTGCGGAAGAAGAGGATGAGAGGCCGTGCGGTTTCTGTATCTCCGGTGGGCATGTACACATCCATTGTAAGAGGCTGCAAAGTACTATGTCCTGTCACCGGTATGGTGAGGATGGTATAGTTAGCCCCATATACTACATTTTCCTCAACAGATACTTCGTCGAAAACCTGTTCGAGGTAGCGTTGTGCATGGAGGCTTACAGTCCCCATACACCACACAGCAAGAAGCAATAAAAGGTTGAATTTTTTCATAGTTCAATTTTTTTTAATGATGTTAAAGTTCG
Organism: uncultured Saprospiraceae bacterium; assembly: GCA_964586035.1. Taxonomy (GTDB): domain Bacteria; phylum Bacteroidota; class Bacteroidia; order Chitinophagales; family Saprospiraceae; genus UBA6168. The sequence continues at coordinate 4,207 of CAZPHZ010000076.1, read as the reverse complement.
GTTCAAACGGCTTGGAGGCAAAATTAGCGCACAAACCGATTGAGCACAAATTGTTTATTTTTCTTTGAACTCGTATAAGAACGAGAGATAGGCAAGGCGCCCTATGCGTGGTCCGCCATAGGTCTGAAATTGCATGTTGTTGAGCACATTCGAAGCCCCTGCTTTCACAGTAACTCCTGCTTTTGGGAAAAAGTAATTCAGTTGCACATCGAGCAAATCGTATGTTGGAATGAAGCCGGTAAATTGCGGGGATCCTTCAAATATAAATCCCTGTATCCATTTATAATTCAGTTTAAAACCAAAATTCTTTAGTCTCTGGGTTTGGATGTTGCGAGCTGAAAACCCGATGTTAAATTTATGCTCCGGGGTGTTGAACGCAGGAATAATTGGGTCGTCGGAAAACTCTTTATTGAGTTTGTTCCACGAATAGTTGCCAGACAATTGATAGAACTTCCAAAAATAGTAATTCATCCCAATCGAGAATCCTTGTGTCGTGACCTGGTTGGTTGAGTTGGCAGCGTAGCGAAAAATATCCACTTTGGTGGGGCGGCCGGAAGCTCCGAAAGCAGCATCTATGCCGATGTTAAACCCCAAAAAATCGTTGTAAATACTATAATAATAACCTGCGTCCACGTAGAGGCTGTTCAAAAGGGTCGTGCGGTAGCCTATTTCAAAACTCTTCACTTTCTCCGGTTTGATGGGCCCTATGTTGAAATATTTAAGCAATGCCGGATCGGGGTTGGGAACGTCTAAGAACTCCCGAAACGATTCAACGGTAATCAGGCTATCTACGCCATTTATATTGCCGGCGAGGGTGGCAGGGCCCACGTTCAGATTGAGGTATTGATCGGTCAGGGTGGGGTTGCGAATGGCCGATGAAAAGGAAAGCCGAAGGTAGTTATTGGCCCTGGGCTTCCATACCAATGAGAGCGCGGGTGAGGTCAGCCAATCAAAGTTTTCGTTTTTGTCTACACGAAGAGTGGCGGCTGCTGTAAGCTGGTCATCGGCAAATTTCTTTTCTCCGCCAAAGTAAAAGCCAAATTCCGTATTGGTTATTTTGATATCGGCTGTGTCGTAAAAAATGGTGCCTTCCGATAGTGGGGTATACCGCCTTGCGCTGCCCCCTACTTTAAAAAATTCTAAAAAGGAGGGGTTGAAAGTATATTCCCCCTGTACATGTGTAAGGGCAGAGTGGTCCACGAAACGGGTGCCGTCTTCCAGGATGTTGGATTTAGCTGACGTAATGCGCTTAAACTCTTCCTCAAACCGCTGGGTACCTGGCTCGAAAAAGTTCACGCTTCCGCCTGTTCCTGCCATGTTCGCGTGAATTTCGGCTTCATTGTGCCAAATGGCGAGAGAATCTTGGTGTGTTGCCATCCAAGCTGCGGCGCCCTCAAAATCGTAAGGTTGGATCTCGCCGTTGATAATCTCAATTTGCGGATATTCAAGAGCTAATATTCGCGAGTCAATGCTGTCCTGCCAATAGTTGACATAATCTTTCACCCAATCAACCTGTCCTTTGGCACTGCGTTGCAGCTGAAGTGCTGTGAAGTAAGGGTCGTACGAATCGCCGGCATCATCATGAGTTCTGTAAACCCGCAGGAAAAATTTGTCTTTCTTTCTTATTTCGGCCCGTGTTTGCCAAAACCTGATATTTTTCAGGGAAAAACGATTGTCGCCTTGGTAGACAGTTGTTCCCTGGCTATAGCTGCCGGCAAAAATCAACTCCGTCGACTCGAAATCATTTTCAGGGTTCAGACGGAAGTGAAGTGCAGCATTGGTTTTCAGGTTTCGAGTGTTGTAATCCACAAGGTCTATTTCCCGGTAGCCGGTCCGGTGCCATTCTCCCATTGCAAGTGGTTTGAACCATGGTAAGGCAGAGGTGCGATCCATGTTACTTGAGTACTCATCGCCATAAATATTCACCGCATCGTATTTGCCGGGGTTATCCACGCCAGTTTCAGTACCATAGACAGGGTTGTAATTGTCTGCTTCCCAATCATCGGCACGGAGAAAAGAAAAATTGATTTTATAACCAAAAACTTCATTCCCGTTTTTGTTCTTGATGGCGTCGGCCCAACGTGCCTCTGAATTGAGAAGATTTCGCTCACCTGCCTTGATCTGTGCTGAAAGTCCTTTTTGATGAAAAGGACTTTTGGTTTCCATGCTGATGACGCCATTGAAAGCGTTGGGTCCGTAAAATGCGGAACTCGCTCCCTGCACAAGATCCACTTTCAGAACATCGAGTTCGGACGATCCTAAAAAGTTGCCAAGCGAAAAGTTGAGCCCGGGAGCTTGGTTGTCCACGCCATCGATAAGTTGAAGCGACCGCACGGGGCTGGTGCTGTTGAAGCCCCTCATATTAATGATTTTAAACCCTAAACTTGCGGCAGTCAAATCTACCCCTTTCAACGAACCGAGGCCGTCATAAAAATTGTCGGAAGGGGTTTCTTTGATGGCCAATAGGTCCATGCTTTCGACCGTCAACGGAGAGGATTTTTGCTTTTCAGAGATGCGTTGGCCCACCACTTCTATGTCGGTTAGTGTCATGGCAGTTTCGATGAGTTTTACCACTAACTTTTTTTCAGGCGAGGAAATTACCACCTCTTGCTCTTCGTAACCTGTGTAAGAAACGACGATTGTCACTGGCAGTTGCTCCTTTATCCGCAATTCGAAAGAGCCGTCGAAATCAGTAACGGTACCTTCACCATTCGACCCTACCAGGATGCTCGCTCCAATGAGTGGGTCGTTGTTCGAGTCATCTAATACCTCGCCTTTCACGACTGTCTGAGAGAGTACGGGAGTAGATAACAAAGCGAGGTAGAACAATAAAATAAGGACAGGTGTATAAATTTTCATACGCTACATATTGCTAATTCTTTTGGCATTCAGGCACAAACTAACCGCCAATTTAGTCAAATTTTAAAACCTTCATACTTTATAATAGCCAGAATTGCGGGCGGCGCAATAATGTTTAGTTAAAATTAAAGTGTGAAGTGCCTGTTGCATTTACCTGGCTATTATACTAATATTCGATAGTCAGGGGTATTGGGCTGTCTTTTTCGGCAGCCACATTTTGGACGAAAGCAAATGAAAAATATCTCATTACCCGTCCGATAAAAAGGTGGTTGTGGACAAGCTTATAATAAGGTGAGGATGGATATGGCCAGTCCGGCAGCTATGGCACCAAGTTTTTCGCGGGAAATGTATTGGTGGCTCGAACTGTCCATTTCAAAAAGGATGACGGTGGCAATATGCAAGAGCGAACCAATGGCGAAGCCCAAAATACCTGACTGAAGTGCCGGTGGAATCAAGGTGGTGCCCGCCAATAATGCCCCCAATGGCGACATTGCAGCGAACACAATCAGGCATAGCCATACAATTCGCTTATTCAAATTTGACATCAAAAGCAAAATAACCAGCGCAAAGGCCGCCGGGATATGGTGCAGCACAATGCCGAACAGAAAGTGGTTGGAACCGTGGGTGTGGATGGCGTGAAGTTCGTGCAATTGGCCGTAATAGCTCAGTGGAATCCCTTCGATGAATGCATGAATGCACAGTCCTCCCATCACGGAAATGACGAATCCAAGGGATATTTCATGCGGAGCATGAATGTGCCCGTGTTCCAGACCTGCTGACAGTTGCTCAAGCAGAAGTTGCATAAAAAACCCGCCCAAAATCCATAGCCCGATTTGGCTCTCACCACTGCTGAATACACTCGGCATCAGATGCAACACAGTGATGCCGAGTATGTACGCACCACTAAACGATAACACTCCCTGGAGCAGGCCTTTCTTTTCTTTTTGAAAATAAAAAGCAGCCCCTCCGCCAACCAATACAGAGCTAAAAAGAAGTAAATATTGCCACAATTGCATTATGCAGACTTTACGGGTTTAGGTTTCAGGTTTCAGAGCCGAAAAGAGCTTCGTCATAACAAGGTCGGGAACTGGAGAGTAGAGACAATAGACAATAGACAATAGACAATAGACTATAGACAACGGACTACTCATTGTTCATCCCGGCCTTCGGTGCGGGACTTCCTTCGGTCGTTGTTCATCCCGACCTCCGGTACGGGACTTCCTTCGGTCGTTGTTCAATGTTCATTGCTCATTGCTCATTGCTCATTGCTCATTGCTCATTGCTCATTGCTCCCCGCATTTCATTCTCTCCCTTCCAGGCACCAAAGGCTCCTTTGAAAGGATTAGCT
>CAZPHZ010000075.1:0-11089 GCA_964586035.1 uncultured Saprospiraceae bacterium | reverse complement strand
AATTGGCCCCCCAGAGCATCATTGTCAATGCCGTGGCCCCCGGATTTGTCGAAACAGATATGACGCGTGACTTGCTGAAGGGAAAATCGGGAGAGGCCATCAGGCGGCAAAGCCCGCTGGGGAGGGTAGCCACTCCCGACGAGGTGGCCCGTGCTGTCCTGTTCCTGGCATCGGAAGAAGCCGGCTATCTGGCCGGAAGCATTCTCGACGTGAACGGTGCTTCTTATCTGCGGTCGTAACGGATGAGCCTGTTATTTTTTTCCCCCGAACCGGTAGCCGAGATGCAATTTTCCGTAAGGCAAAACTTCAATATCGCTGCTAAAAGCACGGCCTACGCCCAATGCCACTTCGAATAGCACATTTTTATGGGAGATGGCTTTGTAACCAGCCATAAACCCCAACCCGCCTGTGCTGTCGGAGCCATCGCTGAGGAACCCTGCGAAAGCCCCCACATTGAACCCGTCTCCGGCCACTTTGGGACTGAAATAATACTTCCCATTTAAATATATCAGTCCTCCGTCCGAAGTAGCGACAATATCCACCTCGCTTCCCCAATCATGGCTTATCACGTATTCCAAAGAGACAGGGTACACTTGAAATAGCAGGGCAATGGGATTGGTTTTCAACTCGACTTGGGCCTTTGATGCAGTAAAAAGAAAAATAAAGGCAGTAAGCGTAATCAGTTTTTTCATTCGTTCAGCTTTATTGGTTATAAATATGGTAAGGCGGTGGTTTCGCCGGAACGGCAGCTGAGCTGATTTCACCCAACAACAGGCTTTATTTGCTCTAACCTTTCATAGCACCCCGAACTTCGCCGGTAAAACTACGAAGGCAGCGCTATGTCCTCAAGGGCATGTGCAAGGTTTGCAGTTGAAATATCGAGATGAGAATCTTCATAAAAGCACTCGCCTTGCCAAATAAGCAAAACCTGCGGTGATTCATGGCGAACAGAAAATTCCTCTTCAATGGCTTTCGAAACCTCGCGATGGACGACCACATCCACCATGTAAGGACGCACAATACCTTCCGGGAAGTTCCAGTTGCCTTCCACGCGGTGCCTGGCAATGAAGCTCAGGCTACAATTGGGGCTGTGTTTAAATAAGAAGCAGGGGATGTCGTGAGAGGCTTTTTTAAGCGTTTCAATTTGCGTGACGCTATCAACTATGGTCCAATTCATAAATACGGGTTCCCTTAATTGTACGCAGCCCGAAAGGAGGCATTTCAACCCAAACGAGCGACGAACAACATAAACCAACGAATAATTACTTTACAAGTTGAATGGCAGTGGAAACAGCTTTAACGGCCTTGAAATTTGTGGGGCAGCCATAGCCTTTATTACAGGAGGAGAAAGAAGCTGCCAATGCGAGAAAAGCAACGAAGACCAGCAATTGTTTTAGGGTGCTTTTTTTCATTTTTAACGTGATTTTGAATATGAGAAGAAGTATCAGTTTAAAATCTTTCCCATAACGAGGCCCAAAAAAGGTTTATTTCCAAAGCCCGGTTAAATTTGTCCCCAAAGTTACGGAAATTCAGCATTAGGGTTGCATCCCGATTTAAGGACCTTCAATTTCATCCAGGTAGCCTTCATATATTTAGGCATTAAAATTTATCATTATGCGGATACATCTGATAGCTATTGGTGGCGCAGTCATGCACAATCTCGCGCTTGCCCTGCTCGACAACGGTTACTCAGTAACTGGTTCCGATGATGAAATATACGATCCTGCAAAGGAGCGTTTGCGAAAAGCGGGGATACTCCCGGCAGCGTTTGGTTGGTTTCCTGAAAAAATTGAGCCAGAACTCGATGCCGTCATCCTTGGCATGCATGCCCGCCCTGATAACCCCGAATTGGAACGGGCGCAAAAATTAGGGCTCCCTGTGCTATCTTATCCCGAATTTATCTTTTACCACGCCAAAAATAAGACTCGCCTGGTGGTTGGTGGCAGCCATGGAAAAACGACTACGACTGCGATGATTATGCACGTATTGCGCGAATCGAAACTGGATTTCGACTATCTCGTCGGGGCCCAGTTGGATGGCTTCAACACGATGGTACGGCTTTCCGATGCGCCGGTCATGGTCATCGAGGGCGATGAATACCTCTCTTCTCCCATCGACCGGAGGCCCAAATTTTTACACTACCACCCGCATATCGCGATAATAACCGGCATCGCCTGGGACCACATCAACGTCTTCCCCACTTTTGAGGAATACAAACGGCAGTTCGGGCTTTTTATGGAGACCTTAGGCAGCGGTGGCCTTCTCATTTATTATGATAAAGATGAGCATTTGCAAGAGCTAATCAGAAAAAAACGACCCTTCCGTCAGCAGCCCTATTCCGGTTTCCCATATGCCGTCGAAAAAGGAAAGACCGTGGCCCTGCCCAGCGGGCAACCTCCCTGCGAATTGCAGATTTTTGGAGCACACAACCTCGCCAACCTGCAAGCATCCTGGTTGGCCTGCAGGGAGTTGGGTATTTCCGAATCTGACTTCTGGAAGGCGGTCTCTACTTTCAAAGGGGCGGCAAAACGCTTGCAACTATTGGCAGAAAAACCTTCATTCAACGCATGGCAAGATTTCGCCCATGCGCCGTCCAAAGTAAAGGCCACCGTAGCTGCTGTCAGCCAATTGTACCCCAAACGGAAACTTGTAGCCTGTGTGGAGTTGCACACATTCAGCAGCCTCAACAAAGCATTTCTGCCACAATATAACGGCACCCTTGCAGGAGCGGCAACTGCCTGCGTATTTTACAACCCACACGTGTTGGAAATAAAAAAATTGCCGCCGGTAGCTGCCGAAGAAATTCAACGAAACTTCCGCCATCCGAATCTGCATGTTTTTACCGAACGGCAGTCGCTGGAAGATTTCCTTTTGGCGCAAAACTGGAAGAACAGCAACCTGATATTCATGAGTTCAGGCACTTTCGGCGGCTTGGATTATCAGGCTTTTATTAAAAAATTGATGGCATAAGTTACCTCATCACAGACATTGGGAAATTTCCATGATGTAACATATTACGAATTATTAGTAAAACAATCATCGTTCTAACCCGTCTTTTAGTGCAACAAAAATCAGACATGAGCAAAAAACAACCCATTACTTTTAAAAAGCTCCTCGTAGCCAATCGCGGGGAAATCGCCATTCGCATTTTTAGGGCAGCCACCGAACTGCACATAAAGACCGTGGCCGTTTACACGTATGAAGATCGATTTTCGTTGCACCGCCTCAAAGCCGACCAGGCCTACCAGATTGGTCCTGATGACGAGCCGTTGAAACCCTATCTCGATATGGATGAAATCATCCGGGTGGCGGTGCAGCATGAAGTGGACGCCATCCATCCGGGCTATGGATTTCTTTCTGAAAACGAGGAGTTTGCCAAACGTTGCGCAAAAGCCGGCATCACTTTCATTGGGCCGGCACCAGCAGTTATGGAGGCGTTAGGCGACAAGTTAGAGGCAAAAAAAGTGGCACAAAAAGCCGGGGTTCCCATGATTCCGGGAGGATCGGATTTCACCACGGAAAACGAACTTTTGGAGTGGGCGCAAAAAATCGGATACCCTGTGATTTTAAAAGCCGTTTCCGGAGGGGGTGGTCGCGGCATGAGGGTGTGCCGTGCAGAGGATGAACTTATTCAGAATTACAATGAGGCGCGCAGTGAGGCGTTCAAAGCTTTCGGCGACGACACTGTCTTTCTGGAAAAATTCATCGAAAACCCCAAACACATAGAGGTGCAGATTTTGGGTGACAACCACGGTAATGTGGTACACCTCTTCGAGCGGGATTGTTCGGTGCAGCGCCGCTTCCAAAAAGTCGTGGAAATAGCGCCATCATTGTCGCTAAAACCGGAGACCAAAGACAAACTCTACACCCATGCGCTCAGCATCGCCAAAGTGGTGAGGTTCAACAACGCCGGTACGGTGGAATTCCTTGTCGATGAAAATGAAGATGTATATTTCATAGAAGTAAATCCGCGCATCCAGGTAGAGCATACTGTGACCGAAGAAGTGACAGGTGTTGATTTGGTTCGCGCTCAGATTGTCATTGCCGAGGGCTATGAACTTGGCCACAACAAGTTGCGGATAGGGCGTCAAAGCGATGTTTCATGTCACGGCTTTGCCGTTCAGTGCCGAATCACGACCGAAAAACCCGCCGAGGATTTCCAACCCGACTATGGCACCATCATCGCTTATCGCAGCCCTGCCGGTTTCGGCATCCGCCTCGATGCAGGCAATTCCTACGCCGGGTCCATGATAACCCCATTCTTCGACAGCCTGCTCGTGAAGGTGACCGCGTGGGGCCGCACTTTCAATGGAGCTTGCGACCGGCTGTTCAGGTCATTACTGGAGTTCCGTGTCAGAGGAGTTCAGACCAACATCGGCTTTCTGGAGAATCTCATCCAAAACGAAGAGTTCCGGTCAGGGCAGGCAACGGTACAATTTATCGGGCAGCATCCTGAACTTTTCGAAACTCCCATTCGAAGGGACCGGGGTACTAAAATCTTGCGTTTTATCTCCGAAATCATTGTGAATGGGAATCAGGACATTCCGGAAAATTACCGCAATGAGACGACTTCCCGCAAATTTCGCAAGCCTCTTGTACCCGAGTTGAATGCCACGGCAAATAAGACGCCGCAATCCGGCACCAAACAATTGCTCGACGAACTGGGTCCCGAAAAATTTGCCAATTGGCTCAGTGCTCAATCTGTTATTCATTTCACAGACACCACCTTCCGAGATGCCCATCAATCCCTACTTGCCACCCGTATGCGGACCAAAGACATGTTGAAAGTGGCGGGAAAATTTGCACAGGCTCATGGCCACCAAATATTCAGCATGGAGGTTTGGGGCGGCGCTACCTACGACGTAGCCATGCGGTTTTTACACGAATCGCCTTGGCACCGGCTGGCAGCCCTTCGTGAAGCCATTCCCAACACTTTGCTTCAAATGCTTTTTCGCGGTAGCAATGCAGTTGGATACACAGCCTACCCCGACAACCTCATCGAAAAATTCATCACAGAAGCCGCCAAAACCGGCATCGACGTATTTCGGATTTTCGATTCACTGAATTACGTACCGTCTATGCTGACGAGCATACGCACGGTTCGGGAGCACACAAATTCGCTCGCCGAAGCCTGTATATGCTACACAGGTGATGTAATGGACGAAAGCCGTCCGAAGTACAACCTGGATTACTACCTCGACCTTGCCCGCCGTTTGGAAGACAACGGGGCACACATTCTCGCCATAAAAGACATGGCAGGGCTGCTTAAGCCGCAGGCTGCCACGGTATTATTGACGGCGCTGAAAAAACACCTCTCCATTCCAATTCATCTCCACACACACGACACGGCGGGTATTCAGTCGGCAACTTACCTGAAGTCCATCGAAGCGGGAGTGGATGTGGTGGATGTGGCACTGGCGAGCATGTCGGGACTCACATCGCAGCCCAATTTCAACTCGCTCGTGGCGGCAATGGAGGGTCACCTTCGGGGGCAAACTTTCGATTTGAATAGCCTCAATGCTTTTTCAAATTATTGGGAGGCCGTGCGCGAAATGTATTACCCATTCGAGAGCGAGTTGCGCAGCGGTACCGGGGAAGTCTATGAGCATGAAATTCCAGGTGGGCAATACACCAATCTGCGGCCACAGGCCCGGTCGCTGGGATTAGAGGACAAGTTTGATAAAATAAAAGAAAACTACCGGCGCGCCAATTTCCTGCTCGGCGATATTGTGAAGGTGACGCCCAGCTCGAAAGTGGTCGGAGACCTTGCCATGTTTATGACGGCCAACGACCTTACTCCAAAAGACATTTTGGAAAAAGGAAAAAGCCTCGCCTTTCCCGCGAGCCTCAAATCGCTGTTGCGCGGCGAACTGGGGCAGGTCGAAGGTGGGTTTCCACCTCAATTGGTCGAGGTGGTGCTGAAAGGGGAAAAGCCACTGACCGGCGCTGCAAACGCACATCTTGCCCCCATTGATTTTGATGGAGATTTCCAGGAATTTCGAAAGGAATTCGGGAATGAAGTTACACTCCGGGATTTCCTGTCGTTCAATCTTTACCCCAAAGTTTTTCCGGATTACCACGCACACTATCAGGCTTTTGGCGATGTTAGCCGACTTCCCACCCGGGTATTCTTTTTCGGTTTGCAGCCCAATGAAGAGGTCCTCATCGAGATTGCCGAAGGCAAAACCCTGCTCATCCAATACCTCAACGTAACCGAACCCGATGCCAAAGGAAACAGGATGGTATTTTTCCGGTACAACGGCACTACTCGTTCGGTCAGCGTGCGCGACCGATCGGTAAAATCCAAGGTGAAGCGCAATAAAAAGGCAGACAAACCCGGCGACATCGGTGCGCCGTTGCAGGGCAATCTCGGCAGCATTGTGGTGAGGGAAGGTGTCACCGTGGCCGTCAACGACCCGCTGTTTACCATTGAAGCCATGAAGATGGAAAGCACGGTAACTTCGCCAGTGGCAGGCGTGGTGAAGAAAGTGTATTTGAACGAAAAAACTTTGGTAGAACAGGGAGATGCCGTGGTGGAAATCGGCTAAAACCACCCTCCACTTCATTCGCTGAACACGGCCTCGAACTTGAAGGGCACGGTGCCGAAATCGTAATCAAAAGTCAGGTTGCCCTGCACCCTCCAGTGGCTACCGTCGATTCGTTGGCCCTGCATACAGCCACCAGCCGGTTTTTTCCTGCTTACATCCGCACAATAACAAAGTTGCTGAAAACGCAGGTTGAGCAAATCCATTTGACCCATGTTAACCGAAAAACTCTGCTGGTCACCAGCCACCTCAAAATAAAGGACGGTTGTAATCTCATCATCAGCCACATTCGGTGCTCCTTCCGTAGCTGACGCAAGCGCAAATACGAGGTTGCCGCCGGTGTCTATTTTAGCGCCCGATGTGCTGGCCGAATAATTGAGCCGGGCATTTTTATGCATCTCGAAAGAGCAGGTATAATTTTGCAGACAATCGTTGGTGAGGACGTCCGCTGCCCCAAATTCGAGGCATGTGAAAGCACAATCCGGGCATTCGGGGATTTGTTCTTTTTTGCACCGGGGTGCAACAATGAGCAGAAGCGCCAGAAAACAGTAGGCAGAAGATTTTTGCATAAAAACATTATTTCAAATTCAAAGACGTTAAACTTCAGATAATGGTTTGGTCAAGTTCCGGCATGCGCTATGGTACTAACGGTTTTAATAATATCCGAGGCCAATACCTTAAATTTTTTTGGCATACTTTTCATATGTAGCTTTGCAAAAATTAAAATCCAATTTACGCATGAAAAAACTTCTTTTCCCTCTTTTCGCATCACTCTGCATCGTCATGGGTTCTTCATGTTCTGGTGACTCCTGCTCTTTCGTCGGTAAATGGAAGGTGAAATCGGCAGACGTCCAATCTGAAAAACTATCGGCCACTATTGTGAACATGGCCAAAGAACAGATGATGTCGAACCAATATGAGTTCACCAAAGATGGCCAAATTACCATCAGCAGCAACAATGCCGACACCGGATTGACAGGCACCTACTCTTTCGATGGGGCCTCTCAAACATTGACCTGGGACACCAAATCTCCCAACCAAGGTGATTCACATCTGAGCAATACCGTTACGGCATGCACGGGCAACGAAATCACACTCACTCAACGCCAACCCGAAGACCCGGCCAAAGAGGAGATAGCTATCACCACTTTTACACTTGAGCGTATTCAGTAATTCTCAGCCGGGATATGAAAAGAGGCTGATAAGCTATTAGCTTGTCAGCCTTTTTTTTTTGAGCTAAACAAGTTAACGCGAAGAATATCATCGAATGAACTCTTCATGATTAATTATGGCTCTATATGAAATCGTGTGGGTTAGCCGCATACCCGCTAATTATCTTGCTCCCCTCCTGGCCAGGAGTTTCAAATAGATGGACATCTGAAAAGGAATATTTCCCCATTCGTTTTCATATAGAACCTCAATTAGAAAACACAAAAATGGGATGAGAATATGTTGATTTGCAAAAAATGCAAAATTATAAACACATGAAAATAATCACGTTCTCCGATCCACACCGGCAAAAGCATTTCGAATTTTTCCGCTCGATGAACCATCCGCATTTTGCGATCTGCGCTCATGTGGACATAACTCCACTTTATCGGGCGTTAAAAGGCGGAGGGTATAAATTTATGCCTGCAGTTGCCTGGCTTGTTTCCAAATCTGCGAATGAAATCCCGGTGTTCCGGCAGCGCATCCGCGGGGAGCATGTGGTGCAGCACGACGCCGTGCACCCTTCTTTTTCCATCACGACCGAGGTATCGGAAGTATTTAGTTTTTGCGAAGTGGACTATTCGCCCTCGTTCGGAGATTTCATGGCGCGGGCCGTGGAAAAAATCAGCCGGCTTCAAAACGACCCCACCATTAAAGATGAACCAGGACGTGACGACTATCTCTTTCTCTCTTCAATTCCGTGGATTTCTTTTACTTCTGTGGAGCACGCCATGCATTATCACCCCCACGACAGTGTGCCGCGCATCACTTGGGGGAAATTCTTTGAAGATAACGGCCAATTGAAAATGCCGCTGTCAGTTCAGGCCCACCATGCGTTGGTAGATGGCCGTCACGCAGGTATTTTTTATCAAAAGATGGATGAACTTTGTAAACAGCCGTCATTATGGATGCGGCAATGAGAAGGGTAAAAGCAGGGTGCTACGATGAACAGATAGCGGACTCCATAAATGTGGAGATTTCTCATTGAAAAACCCCGATGTTCTGTTAAAGTTTAGCATGGTTGTTGCAAATAGCAGAATACCCACACATCAAAATTAGCGCGAACTATGACATTCATTCAACGTCTTTTTTCGTTCGTGCCCCCCACTCTGCTCTTGATAATACCTGCTTTTGGTCAGGTGCAGGGCTTACTCGAACAACTCCCGGACAATTCCATCAGATTTTCAGCGGTGCCCCAGGTTGATTGGACAGCATCAGAATCTGTCACGAGCAGTGCACAGGTGACTTTGCGCGCTACGGCCAACGGACTTCAGGTTACCAATTTTCAAAGCCTCAATGGCAATTGGATATCTCAAAGCCCCATCCAATCTCCATCGGAAGCCCCGGCTTACGATTATTTCACTTTTTCGCTAAGTGCCCCATTAAATTCACTGATTTACCAAAATGGTATTCCGGTTCAATTTTTTTCCTTTAGCAATGCTGGCGGCTGCACAGACATAGAAATTGTAGACATCCAAACCGACCCTTTCATGCCGCCAAATTCCATGAATGTTAACATTGGCAATTCCTTTTCCATCGTCGGAGCGGGCATTGGCCAGAACGGTTATTCCGGAAATACCATATCTTCGAGTGTGTCGTGTCCTCCACTTGACGTGGTGGCCACGGCAGCTCAAAACCCTGTTCCATGCAGCGGAGATCATACCTCCATTAGCGTTCAGGCTTTGGGAGGATTCGCACCTTATACGGTAGCATATCAAAATCTGACCACCGGGGTCGCTGGGAGTGGAACCATCGCCACCTTCAATGGGCAAATGGACCTGTCTGACATGGCTGCCGGGGAATACCAGTTCACCATCACCGATGATAAGGATAGCGTGACGCAGTATGATTATACAGTATTAGCGCCAGCACCGCTGGAAATAGTACTCAATGCTTTTGATGCCAGTTGCAACGGTAGTCTCGACGGGGTTGCTTTTGTAGACGACGTTCACGGCGGAACTGTTTCTGCCGATTACCAATATTATTGGGAAACCAACCCAAATGTATCGAGTGCCTCGATAGGTTTTTTGGATCCTGGCACCTACACTGTTACCGTGCAGGACGACAACGGTTGTCAAACCCAAGGTAGCGTGGACGTTAACACTTTTGCAGTCATCTACCCCAACCCATTCGTAAGCGACATTTCTTGCTACGGCGCTGATAACGGGGTGATTGACCTTTATCCCGTTGGGATAAATCCACCATTTACGTACGACTGGTCGTCCAATGTCACCACTGGCAATTACTCTTCGGCCTGGCAATTACCTCCCGGTGAATATTCCGTCACTATCACAGATGTCACTGGTATTTGTTCTGAAACAGCAAACTTCACCATGGAAGAACCCCTGGCCATTGAAATGGATTATAAGATGGATGCCCCTGTTTGTTCCGGCGACAAAGCCTATCTCCACATTCTGGGGGTTAGCAATGCCGTGGAACCCTGGACGTCAAGAGTGACCTCGGGAACGAATCTTGGCAATCCATACGATTTCGAGGTTGAGCCGGGTGTCGTCCAAAACTTAGTGATAGAAGACGCCAACGGCTGCCTTCAACAGGAAGAATTCCTCATTCCTGCCAAAGATGAGATGTTTTTGGAACTGGGAGATGGCCGTACCATTAAATACGGTGAAGAATTGCAATTCGACCCGGACGTTTATCCTCTCGACAACATCACCTTTTCCTGGAGCCCAAGCGAAGGCCTGAGTTGCGATGATTGCCCCAACCCTGTGGCCAAGCCTTTGGAATCGGTGACCTACCACCTGCACATGGCCGACACTTCAGGCTGCGCAGTGGATGACAAAATCGGCATCGTCGTGCGTAAATCACGGGATGTTTTCATTCCCAATGCATTTAGCCCAAATGGCGATGGTATCAACGATGTTTTCTGCCCTTACGCCGGATTCGAAGTAGTAGCCATCAAAGACCTGCGTGTCTTCAACCGCTGGGGCGGCTTGATTTACGAAAGGAATAAATCGCTACCACCCACTGACCCGGCTTGTGGTTGGGATGGACAAGGCGGAGGCAAACAATTGGACCCCGGCACTTATCTCTATTCTATGAATGTGGAATTTATTGATGGTGAAGTGGTATTGTTTGCCGGCGAAGTGAATTTAATGAAATAAAATGTGGAAGGTTTATAGTTATTGCAAGCAGCAAAGTCATTGGCATTCAACGACCTAAAAATCACTTTGGCTTCGTTTTTGCAAAATTGCCTTTAGACTACAGCATGTAGTCGCCCCCCTCTTCGAATTCCCCCGTTTTATTGGTTTTAATTTTCAATTGGAGAAAGTCGGGAACATTTCCCTCTCATTAAAACAGGAAGCCCCTCTTCCACC